>JAGUUF010000237.1 GCA_020063545.1 Cytophagales bacterium | reverse complement strand
GTGGCTATTGCTGCTACAGCAATTACGCCAAGAAATACCTTCTTAGACTTGTCCATAAACTTATTTTTTTAGGTTGTTTTATTGAGAGCCAGAGGAAACTAAAGTTAGACAAAAATCCGGAAAGATGCATACCGGTACCGGTAAAGCCGGCCTAACGGCTCATAAATTCAATTTTTGTTTGAATTCGGCATACCTGGGGTCTTTTTCAAAAGGCGATAGCCAGGGGTTGCCGGCCAGGGTGCTAAGGCCGCCATCGCGCTGCCGGTAGGCTGTTTCGAGCCACCGGAATACTTCATTGGCATCATTGCGACAGCCGTATATTTCAGCAATCTGAAAGGCGCTTACCTGCTGGTAGGCCTGAATAAAATTTTTAAGCATTAAGTCGGCCTCTCTTTGATTACCCGCCATGTAGTAGGCCATAGCCAATCCCTGCATGCGCCAGTCGTCCACAACTTCTTTTTGAATCTGTTCAATGGCTTTGGTTGCATTACCCTGCAAAAGATAAATAAGCCCCAGCCGGTAATGGGCTGTCGGAAAATTCGGGTTGAATTCAAGTGCTTTTACCAGTTGTTGCTCTGCTTCATCAAGCCTGTTGGCATGCATAAGCGTCATCGCCAGGTTAACTTTTATCACCGTTCGCAAGGGGTCCAGTTCAAGCGCCTTATTAAATAAGGAGATGGCCTGATCAAACTCACCCATCGTAAGGGCAAGGTTAGCCATGCCGTTAATGGCCCCGATGTTGGAGGGGTCGCGGGCAATGGCTTTACGAAATTCCTCCTGGGCCCCCTGCCAGTTCCAGTCGTATGCGGCTAAAATAGAAGCGAGTGCATAATGGCCGCTGGCAAGTTCATCGGCCAGGCTTATTGCTTTTGTAGCTGCGCTGCGCGCTTTTTCAAAACCTTCTGCCGGCTCAATGTACCCGTTGTTGGCATGCGAGGCATATGCCAGTGAGAGCGCGGCCCATGCATCGGCCATCGAGTTATCAATGGCGATGGCCTGGTTAAACAGGTCAATGGCTTCGTCCACATCGCCCTGCCGGTGTTTGGCAAAAAAATAGCGGCCCTGAAGGTACAGGTTATAGGCTTCCGAATTGGCAGGCCGCATGTGTACTTCATTGCCGGCAAGGGTAAGTTTCAGTTCATGGACAACCGCGCTGGCAATTTCATCCTGGATGTTGAAGATGTCGCCCAGCGGGCGATCGTAGGTTTTTGACCAGATGTGGCTGCCATCAATTACGTGAATAAGCTGGGCGGTTATCCGGATTTTATCGGTTGATTTTCGAACGCTGCCTTCGAGGATGTGCGTAACACCAAGTTTTTTACCAATGTCGCGGATGTCTTCATTCTTCCCTTTAAACGAAAATGCCGAGGTTCTCGAAATCACTTTCAGGTCGGGAATGCGTGCCAGCAGGTTAAGCAGTTCTTCGCTCAATCCGTCAGAAAAATATTCCTGGTCCCCTTCCTGGCTCAGGTCGGCAAACGGCAAAACAGCAATGGAGTTTCCGGATGATTGGGCAGAGGATGCCGGCCATCCTTCCCTGAAGTAATACAATGCGGCCACCAGTAGAATCAGCATAACTGCAATACCAAAAATAATCTTTCTGTTCCCTGGCGGTTTATGGGTAGCCTCGGGGTTGGTGTAAGCGGCAGCCGTAATTTTTTCAGCGCCCGGCCGCATCATGCGTATGCCGGCAATGGTTTTCTTTATCGTGTTGGCAACTTTATTGATTTGATCGCGGTAGTAGGTGTGGTTGAGATTTTCTTTCGGTTGGTCTTCGTGTGCGCGCAGGGGGCGGTTAACACCCGGGGTTCGGTAAATGAAATCAAGCGACCGCAGGGTGCCGCCAAGTTCGGTTTCAATCAGTTTGTGGTCCTGGTCATCCAGTTCATGGATGCGGACGGGCAGGATACGGCTGTTTACGTTGCCGTTGGCCAGCCGTATGTACATACCGAACTGGTCGCTGCTTGCCAGTTTATTGAATGCACAGAATTCGTGTTTCCATGCGTAGCTGTTCGGGTCGCAATAGGTTTGCGATAGGATGGGTATGAAAATCAGGCATTTCAGTTTGCCCTCCAGGCTTTTGTCAACCACCTGAGTTTCGAGCAGTCCATCGTGCGGGTTGGAGTCGAAGTAAACCGTTAACTCTTCTTTAAAGGTTGCCGCAATTTCCTTTTTCAGGTTGTCAACAAACTCACTTACCCAGCCATCGTATTTGTTATCCTTATGCCGGTAGCTGATAAAGATATCGTATTCGTATCCGGGAACTATAGACGGCATCTCCAAAGATAACCATTGACCTTGCCAAAACCGAATTTAACTAAAGGTTCATAGTTTATTTACTTTGTTGTTCGGGTTATACTGCCGAACTTTAGCCTATGCGCAGATGGGTTGTTTTGGTGTTGCTGGGATTATCCTTCAGGGTGTCGGCTTCATCCCTCCTTATTCCTATGGATAACAGCCAGCGCAACCACCTTAAGGCCTACGGTATAGCCTACTATGCGCTGCAAAAAAATGTTGCGGTTGACTGGCTGCTCAATTACCGGGGTGGGAGTTTTCTTGTACAATTCTCAGCCGATATAGCCAATGAATGTACCGTGCGTGGTGTTACGGCCCAGGTGCTTACGGATGCGGAAGTAAACAAACTGCTTGGCTACATTGAAAGCCCTGCCGTTAACATGAACCTGGTGCGCATGGAACGCGCCCCACGCATTGCCGTATACTCTCCTAAAAATGAAGTGGTGCTGGATGAAACCGATGCGGTTATCCTGGTGCTGGATTATGCCGAAATTCCCTATGATATTATTTACGATGAACAGATTTTGAAAGAAGATGCCCTGGCACGGTACGACTGGCTGCACCTGCACCACGAAGATTTTACCGGCCAGGTAAGCAAAGTGCAGTTCCGGCAATCCGCACAGCTGGAAGTTAAACTTCTTGAAACTACTGCTACCCGGTTGGGATACGCCACCGTTTCGGCCATGAAGTATGATGTGGTTAAAAAAATCAATGCCTTTACGGCATCGGGCGGCTACCTGTTTGCCATGTGTTCGGGTGCCGAAACGTTTGACATTGCCCTGGCTGCAAACGGTGCTGATCTTGAAAACTCAACTGACGAACTGGAAGTGCCGCTTGACTTTTCCAAAAGCCTGGCGTTCGAAAACTTTTCCCTCGAGCCAACCATGAATCGCAGTTTTTCCACGATTAATGTAGGCGGCTGGGGGTACAATGATTCAGGTACGGAGTTTTTTACGTTATTCGAGTTCTCGGCCAAGTGGGATGTTATCCCGTCAATCCTCACCCAAAATCACGAGAACCTGATCCGGGAATTTTCAGGACTTACCACCGCGTTCAACAAGCCGCACGTTAAACCCGATGTACTTGTTCTGGCCGAAAACCGGCAGCGCCCGTTTGTGCGCTATATATATGGAGAGCTGGGCAACGGCCACTGGACCTATTACAGCGGGCACGATCCCGAAGGCGGCCGTGGGCGGGGCAGAGGCCCTACCGATCTCAACCTGTTTCCGCATTCCCCCGGGTACCGACTCATATTAAACAATGTGCTTTTTCCTTCGGCCAGCAAGAAGAAAAGAAAGACCTAAGGGATAGGATATAAATATGCTGCTCTAACTTTTCTTTGGTTTTATCCGCTATTCTTCCTAAACTGACATTTCAAACAACCACCAACCCACCCATGCCCTCCATCATCCCTGGATTTGAATACGACATATTTGTAAGTTACCGCCATAACGACAACAAGTACGATGGCTGGGTAACCGAGTTTGTAGAAAAACTCAACCAGGAATTGGACGCTACGTTGAAAGACAAGCTGTCCATTTTTTTTGATAAAAATCCGCGTGAAGGCCTGCAGGAAACCCACCACGTTGATCAGTCCATTAATACCAAGATTAAGTCGCTGATTTTTATACCAATCATTTCGCAGACCTATTGCGACACCAAAGCCTTTGCCTGGAACCAGGAGTTCCTGGTTTTTAAAAATGAATCCAACAATGACCACCTCGGCCGCACGATTAAACTGCCCAACGGAAATTTTGCCTCCCGTATTCTCCCCATCAAAATTCATGAAATTGATGTGGACGATGTAAAGTTACTGGAGCATGAGTTAAGCGGGGCGCTGCGCTCCATTGATTTTATTTACCGCGATGCAGGCGTAAACCGCCCGCTGCGGCCGGTAGATGATGACATCAATGCAACGGGTGGAAAAATTTTGTACCGCAACCAGATTAATAAGCTGGCCAATGCCATTAAAGAAATTATATCCGGAATTAAACTGGCCGAGCGCGGCCAGCCGCCTCCTGTGGCGGCACACGATTTGACCGCACGCCAGATTGTTCCCGCCACCTTCACCACTTCCCTTCCTTCAGCTATTAAAGTCCAGGTTATCGATCGCCAGCGGCCCACCATCTACCTGGCCTGGACGTCAAGCGATTTAAAAGAGCAACGCGAGGAAATGGCCATCATCCTGCAAAAGGCAGGATTTAACGTGCTGCCCGCAACCGATTGCCCGGCCGATGACGAAACCTTCAAGAAAAAAGTTGCAGAAGAAATGGCGCGAAGTTCGTGCTCGCTGCACATGCTGAGTGGCGAATTCGGAAGACGCTTTGAGTCGGATGAGGACATGTCCTTTCCGCAATACCAGTTTATGGAAGCGAAGAAGCGAATTACCGAAACCGATTTCAACGCGTTCATCTGGCTGTACCCCGATGCCGAACAAGCCATAAAACCCGCCCAGCAAAATTTTATAAAGCACATCCGCAACAACATTACCCGCAACATGATGTTTTCCAACAGCCCGGGCCCCATGCAACTGGTGGACGACATCCGGGTGGTGATGATGAAACAGGATGCCACCGTGTACGATTCGAAGGATACTGACATCTTCTTCATCTTCAACCAGCAGGATGAAGTGGATGCAAAAATTATTACCGACAAGCTCAGTGCCGAATACCCGGTTGAGATTATGAACATCATGCCCGATGGGGAAGACCAATACCGTGACATTAGCACCCAGCAAATTCCCAAGAGCAAACTGGCCGTGGTGTATTTTAAATATGCGGCCGACTGGGCGCTGCCCTTTATTAAACAAGTTTGGAAACAGGTTGGCGGGGCTTCCTCACCAACACCGTTATTCCTGGTAGGCGAAGATGATCCGAAAAGTAACCTGGCCCGAAATTTTAAAGCGCCAAAAGTAGTTTCCGTTGTTGTGCCGAAAGACAAAGTGCCGGCCGAAGTGAAAAAGGTGTATACTACCGTGATTGAACTGAAGTAGTGTACAATGAATACTGAATAACGAATGATGAATGATGAATATTGAATAATGATGAATATTGAATAATGAATGCTGAGCGAGGAAGTAGCTGAATACAGAACAAATGGAAGAGAAAAAGCGAAAGTATGATCTGGAGGAACGACTGATAAATTTTGCTGTCATGATTATCGAATTGATTGAGCATTTGCCCAACTCTAAATCGGCCAATCACCTGGCGGGTCAGCTACTGCGCTCTGGAACATCTCCTGCGTTGAATTACGGGGAAGCTCAAAGCGGAGAATCAGCAAACGACTTTATTCATAAGATTAGAGTTGTATTGAAGGAGTTAAGGGAAACGCTAGTGTGCCTTAAGATTTTATATCGCACCAAACTTTATAACTCGGAGGAAAAGATAAAAGCTGTGTTAACAGAGACCGATGAGTTGGTCGCGATTTTTGTAACAAGTGTGCGAACTGCTGAAAGAAGAAAGATTGGAAACAGAAAGTGAGAATTTGAAAGGAATGATGAATGCCGAATCGGGAATAATGAAGTGGCCTCCTTCGAACTTCGAACTTCATTATTCGTCATTCTATATTCGTGATTCAAATTAAAGCGAAATAGAATGAAGAATATCCAATGATGAATATTGAATAATGAATGATGAATAACGAATGATGAATGAAGAATGATGAATCTGGAATGATGAATTGGCTTTCTTCGAACTTCATTATTCGTCATTCTATATTCGTGATTCAAATTAAAGCGAAATAGAATGAAGAATATCCGATGATGAATGTAGAATAATGAATTGAAATAACAGTATGTTCGAAGAATACCAGATCTGTCCCTACACCGGCCTTCGTTCCTTCACGGAAGAAGAATCCTTGTATTTTAAGGGCAGGGAAGAAAATATTGAGTCGGCAACGGAGCAGTTGCAGCGCAATAAGTTCTTAATGCTCACCGGTGCCTCGGGCGATGGAAAATCTTCGCTGGTGTATGCGGGTATCATTCCCAATGCGCGGGCCGGTTTTTTAAAATCAAAATACACACAATGGTGCGTGGCCGACTTCAGGCCGGAGCGCACGCCATTTAAAAATTTGTGCAAAGCTCTTGCCCGCCAGCTTGACATTACTAATCCGCTTACGGTTGAATCGGAATTAACCCACGGCTTTTCAGCGCTGGTTGATTTGTACCGGAATTCAAAACGCTATGCCGACACCGAGTCCGTTGCCTGGCAGCAGGCCGATGAAAAGGGCAGGGCTGCACTGAAGCGCGATGCCGCCAACCTCATCATCCTGGTCGATCAGTTCGAAGAATTTTTTACCAACCCCGAAAACTACCACCGGGGCGTGCCTTCGCGCGACTCCAACCTGGTGCTGAACCTGCTGCTCGAAACCACGCGCATTGCGCTGGAAGAAGACCTGCCGATATACGTGGTGTTTACCATGCGGTCCGACTTCATCGGGCAGTGTGCGGCCTTCAGGGGGTTGCCCGAGTATATCGGGTTTTCGCAGTTTTTTGTGCCACGCCTTAACCGCTCCCAACTCCAGCAGGTTATTGAAGAGCCGACTGTGCTCAGCGGCAACAAAATTACCCGCAGGCTTACCGAGCGCCTCATCCACGACTTAACCGAAGGGGTGGACCAGCTCCCCATCATCCAGCACGCGCTGAACCAGATATGGCATGCAGCCAACAACGGCAACGAAGAAATGGATTTGATCCACTACGCCATGGTGGGCGGAATGCCGGTAAGCGAATTACCCGATGAACACGTAGACCGGTTCAATAAATGGTTCGAATCGCTGCCGCCCGAAATCAAAGCCTGCTACCACGAGCCCAACCTGCAAAACGTACTCGATACGCACACCAACAAGTTGTACGAGCAGGCCGAGGAATACTACCGGAAGAAAACCGGTAACTCCATCTCCGATGAAACCGCCAAAAGCATCCTCAAAGTTGCCTTTACCTGTCTCACTAAAATTGACCAGAGCCGGGCCGTACGTAACCGGATGACGTTACTGGAGATTACCAACATTCTCGGCCGGCCCGAACTCAGTACGAAAGATGTTGGCGCTATTCTCAACATTTTCAGGGAGCCCGGCAATACGTTTATCCGGCCTTTCATTACCGATGACCCTGAAAGTCATACGTTAAAAGATGAAACTGTTCTCGACATCACCCACGAAAGCTTAATCCGCAACTGGGCGTACCTGGAAGAATGGGCCAAAGAAGAGTTTGATAACTACACGGTGTCGCTCGACTTTGAACAGCAACTCAGCCGCTGGGTGGAAAGTAAAAAATCAAACGGGTTCCTGCTGTCCATCGGCCAGCTTACCTACTTCGAAAACTGGTACAACAAGGTTAAACCCAACGTGTACTGGATTGCCCGCTACCTGCCGGAAGATATTGCCCAAAACAAAAAGCTGGCACGCGCCAGGCAGGTACTGGGCAATGCCCAGGAATTTTTGCAGCGCAGTGCCCGCAAGCATGCGGTTACGCGCACCATTATGCGCTATGGTGCAAGAAGAATCGCAGCCGTGCTGGGGGTAATTCTAATCTTAACCCTGAGTTCATTTGCTGTTCGGGATTACTTCAGGCGCCAGAATGACTATGTGCTCAAATCAATCCATGAACAAACGTTGTTGTTGGCGGCAAACCCCAAGGTTACCTATGGAGACCGGATTAATTTGCTGGTTGAAGAACTCAGGCTCGGCAGAACAACGGTTAATGAAATTTCCAATTATATTCAGGACCCGTTTGAGAAAGAACATGTAACGGCCGGTATAGCAACCCAGTTGGTATTCTTTGGAGGCGATGAACCCAAAACGGAAATTTTTCAAAGCCTTCAAATCACCGATAGTTTATTAGCACAATTTGATTACACAAAGCTTTCCACCGAACAACTGGCTAAGGTTCTCAGGCGCATCAACGAATTCCGGGTAACGCTGGAGTTTGCATACCAGCATAATCCCGATCCAAAAATTGACACCTGGCGCAGGCAAAACACCAGGCGTTCAGCCGATTGGGTTAATTACATTCTGTCCAAACAACCTGCTGATTTCCACGACATCCAGAATGTTAACCTGGCCCTGGAAAATGCGCTCATTTACACGGTTGATGAAAAGCAGCTTGCCGATTGGATAGCTGTTCTTTCTCCCTTTGAAAGCAGCGCACAATCGTCATGGGTTAAGGCAAATTACGACAGGGAGAAACTCCTGGTGCGGGGCGCGCAGGACTACGGCTTCCGGCACAACGGGTTGTACCAGGTGCTGGCCTACCTGTATGCAGCAAAAGGCAATACTCCAAAAGCGCTTCAATGTATGGATACCCTGCTGCGCTACAGCCAGCAAAACTTCCAGCAGGATTATGCGGCCGGTGCCGATAATGCGGCAAACATTGCGGCCCATTATTTCCGCTACGGCCATACCGGGAGCGAGTTGGATGCCTTTGTAAAGGGCTATAGCCAACGCAAGGGCATCACCGAAGAAGAATTTTACGACCGGATGATCGGCCGAACACTTCAAAATTATTTTGGAGCACCCTCTAATCTGCATTTAAGGTGGTTCATGGATGTAAACTCCAACCTCATTTTGCAGTTTCCCGGGAGGAACTACCTTACGCAATACTTTGAAAAGTACCGGAGCGTAATTGAATCCACCATTCCGGACCGGAACCAGAAAAACTTGCAGTTGGCGCTCTCCTACAAAAATGAGGGCATCCTGAAATCCATGAACAACGAAGGCGCGGCAGCATCCGAACTTTCGATAGCCGGTTATTTTGATAAAGCATTGGAATACTTTAACAGGATTGACGCAGCCTGGCTTTCGCAAACCCAATCCGTATTGGGTGTGTCGGGTGCTGACCAGCTCGTTGCGCCCCGCAGGTTCCTGTTTGTGTACCCCGACATCCGCTATCCCTTCCACCCGCAGGAGCCCCGGAGTTTTATGTTCTTTTATTACAGCGATGTGTGGATGAGTTATATCCTGGAGCATAGCCTGTTTAGTAAATTTTACCCGACAGCCTCCGAACTCAGCTACCTGACTATGTGGTTCAAAGATTACAACCAGAAAATATGGGTGCCTCGTTATTTCGTAGCCACTCCCATCCGCACCGAAGTTTTTGCCCGGCTGGGGGAAGAAATTTCAAAACACAGTGAAGCCGGAGCGGCCGACCTGAACTGGATGCATTTGTATGCCGGCCGTGATGCTGAACGGGCAGGCGATACCACCGCTATGCTGCGATACTACCGAAAAGTAAACCCTTCAACGTTTCTAAACCTGCTGCGGTCAAAAGAATTTCCCTTTCAGGCTAACGGTCAGGCGTTGCGCCTCATTTCACATGCTGTAAAGGCCTTTGCCAGGCACGGCCGTTTTACGGAGGCCTATAACCTGATGGTGGCCTTCAAAAAACCGATTAACCGGTCGTCTGTTTATGCATTTGCTTCGGCTGCCCTTCAGCTTGAGCGCGGAAATGATGCAGTAGCGCAACGCTTACTGGATTCTGCTATGACAGAGTTAAAGCGTGTTGGCCCCATTACCACCGGGCAACCGCACCGGCAGGTAATGGCGTATTCCATGACGTTGCGTGATCCGGAGAACAATGCACCAGCCGCCAACATGTTAATAAAGAATTTAAATGCCAAGTCTATTGCCCAGCAGCGCATGGCTATAGCATATGGCTTTCATGGGAAGGTATTTGCTGGCGCAACCAATTTTCCACCATTGATATCCGATACCGACCAGGTAATTTTCTTGCGGTTCCTGTTGTACGGTTACGGCAGGGGATTGGATATAAATCCTTTACCCTGGATGAAATTCGAATACTTTACACCACTTGCTGATACTGAATGGATCGGTTACATCGATGAAAACATCTGAGTTAACACAAATTTGCCCCTATACCGGACTTCGGTCGTTTACCGAAGAGGAAAGCCTTTATTTTAAAGGCCGCGACTACCAGGTTGACCAGATTACCGCGCTGCTGGAGCAGAATAAATTCCTGATGGTAACCGGTGCTTCGGGTGAAGGTAAATCCTCGTTGATTTATGCCGGGTTAATTCCGAATGCCCGTGCCGGCTTCTTTAAGGCAAAGTACACCAACTGGGTGGTGGCCGATTTCAGGCCCGAGCGAAGCCCGGTAAAGAACATGGCCGTGGCCCTTGCCGATAAGTTTGGCAAGAGCACCCAAACCGTTGAAACGGAACTGAACCGCGGATTTTCCTCGCTTATTGACCTGTACACCAACTCGGAGTTTTACACCGATGAGGATGATGACGAGTGGAAAAATCTTTCCGATACCGATAAGCGCAACCGCAAGCGAAAGGCCGCCAACCTGATGGTGATCGTTGACCAGTTCGAGGAGTTTTTCACCAACCCGGAAAATTACCATAACGAAATTCCTTCGCAGGATTCGCAGGTGGTGGTTAATTTAATTCTGGAAACGGCACGCATTGCCATGAAGCGCAACCTGCCGGTGTACATTGTGTGCACCATGCGCTCGGATTACATCGGGCAGTGTTCAGCCTTCCGCGGCTTGCCGGAGTATATCGGGTTTTCCCAATTCTTTGTGCCTCGATTGAAACGCAAAGACCTGAAACAGGTGATTGAGGAACCGGCCATATTAAGCGGCAACCGCATATCGCAGCGGCTTATAGAACGGTTGGTATTTGATATTGCCGAAGGCGTGGATCAGCTGCCGATACTGCAGCACGCGCTGAGCCAGGTGTGGCGTGCAGCCGCCAACGGACAGGAAGAAATGGACCTGATACACTACGCCATGGTGGGCGGCATGCCGGCAAGCGAGTTGCCGGATGAAGAGCAGGAACGGTTTGAGGCGTGGTTTTCAGCTTTACCCGACAGCCAGAAAAAATTTTACCGGGAAACCGGGCTGAATAAAATCATTGAAATACACGCCAGCACGTTGTATGAAAATGCCTGGGAGTTTTACAACCAAAAGCATCCTGATAAGCCGTTAAGCCAGCACGATGCCAAGCGCATCATCGTTAATGCCTTTTGCTGTCTCACCAAAATTGATAACAGCCGGGCCGTGCGCAACCGGATGACGCTCGGTGAGATTACCGAGATTATCAATACGCCTGAATTTACACCCGATGTGGTGGGCGAGGTAATCAACATTTTCCGGCAGGAAGGGAACTCGTTTGTTCGCCCGTTCATTACCGATGATCCGGCCAGCCAGAACCTTACCACCGAAACCGTTCTGGACATTACCCACGAGAGCCTGATTCGCAACTGGAGCAAACTCACCCGCTGGGCCGAAAAAGAGTTTGAGTTTTACGCCACCTACCTGGACTTCCGCAAGCAGCTTAACCGCTGGAAGCAAAGCGGCAAAAGCAGCGGTTTTCTGTTGCCCATCGGGCCGCTTACGTATTTTGAAAACTGGTACACTACCTGTAAACCCAACGTAGCCTGGCTTAGAAGGTATTCTGATAATCAGGATGATAAACAACAGGCCACCCACGAGGCAGCCGAGACCTTAAAGGATATCCAGTCGTTTTTGAAACGAAGCGCCCGAAAGGTGGCGGTGTCACGCGCTTTTATGAAGTATGGCCCCCAGCGCATTGCCACCGTTATGGCGGTAATTATTATGCTGGTGCTGAGCGGCTTTTACTGGTACGATGCCGAACAGAAAAAGAATGAGCGGGTAATTGAACGCGTACGCAGCGAAGCGATGGCGCTGATGAAAAGCGAAGAGGTAGACCTGCGCGCCAAAGCGCTTCACCTGTTAACGGAAGAACGGTACAGCCCGGGTTCGCTGTTGCCGTACCTGCGGCAGCTTGATTTGAAAAACCGGTTTAGCCTGGCTGTTGAGGTGTATAGTGTGCTGATGTATATCGACAAACGGCTGGAAGGCGACCTGAAAACAACCCTCCTGAACTTTATTGATGAGAACTCGGCCGCGCTGGTTAACTCGCCTGAACCGGAAAACGTATTGCTGGAGCGCAACAAGTTCATCATCATCCTTTCGCGCGACTGGTACTACACGCCCGATGATTTCAAATTCCAGCTATTGCAAAAGGCGCTGGAGCTGAACAACAACCTGGTACTGCGTTTTTATAACGAACCGGCATTGTTTAAGCCGGCTGTACCTTTCGAACTGAACGTGGCCATCCAGTACTGGCTTACGCTGGCCGATCCGGGCCCTGAAAAAATAAACGCACTGGCACAGGTAATTTCACCGTTCAGTAATCCGCAGGCAAAGGCAGCATTCGATGTATATTACCCGAAAGGAAGCTTTGAACCCAACGGCCGCCAGCCCAATGATTTCAACAGTGGCTACCACACGGTAGCCTCGCTGCATGCCGCCCTGGGTGAGGTTGACCGGCTTGAGGCATGCTTTAATGCCCTGATGCAGGAGGGGCAACGAAGCTATTTTGAATTAGGCCGCATGTTTAACAACCATCAGCATTTGCTGGCCATTCTTTACCAGTTCGGACACCGGAATAAGGTTGACCGTATGCTGACCTGGATTGAAAAGAATACAACAGACAATCCCCGCCTTACGGTTTACCGGAATATGATTCTCCGTGGCGGGTACATCAGCCCGATGTATGCAGAGGCGAATATCGAAAAGACTTCCTTCCGTTCGTACCGGGGTTACCTTTACCCGAATTTGTATTTCATGGATCGCTCCGTGTTTGACCAAATCATGGAAGATTATGAAACGGTGATACGCGGCATCAAGGATGCGAATGAGCGCGAATTTCTACTTGCATTTAATGGCAAACGAAAAGCGTTATACAGGCATAAATACTGGTATGACCGGCAGATGCCGGTTGATGAAAAACAACTGGATGCCTGGCTGGAAGAGGCCTGGATGCATTATAAAAATGTTAATCCTGCACACCTTGAAGGCAAGGTTTCAACCACATTGCCGTATTACACCGATGGGGTACGCACCAACGATGTTACGCGCAGGGAGCAATTTGTTTACCCCGATTACCGCGATGGGTGGTTCAGTGCCACCTATCACTCCGATTACTTCTTCAACTGGCTTAACCGGACGGGCCGAATGGCGGAGCACTTTAAATCAGCCGAAGACCTGGAATTGCTGCATGCCTGGATAGCGCGCGCGTTCTTTCAGCGGCCACCCCTGCCACCGTTAATGGTTGATAATGACTTTCGGCTATCCGATGATGTGCTGAAAGAGGTTTTGCACTTCGTGGAGGAGCATCCGCAGGGCAGCGCATTTGATAAAAACCTGCTGCTGTTGCTGTTGGCTAACCACGCGTTCGACCGGAAGGATGTCGCGGCCGGGTATACGTACTTCAGCCGGCTGAACCTGGCCACATTTGAAAGTTCCTTCAACCGGTATGAATACATCGAAAAGATCTTTTATCAGAACATGATGAAAGAGCTCTCGGTAAACCTGGTGATGGCCGGTTACGAAGCTGATGCTGAGCAAATCATCCATCGGTTTCTCAATAATGAAGAGCGGATATACTCCTACATTTTTATCGCTGAAAAGTTGTTTCAGCAAGCTGCCGATCCGAAAACCTTTGTTTACCTGGATTCGGCATTCTCCTATGCCGGCCGCATCGATTACACCGTACTTAATATTTCCCTGGACAGTCGCCTGAACCTGATTTTACTGCTTTCGCGCATCGGCAGCAATGCCTTTGATCATCGGGCGGTGGATATGATGCGGGAGATTCCCGAAGACAGAAAGTATTTTGCAGTGCTTGGCCGCGTTACCGGTGTGGCCTACGAAGGGAATTTTTACCGCGCCCGCATGTCAATACCCGGTACACTAACCGAAAGTCAGGATCTTGACAGCCGCATGCAGATTTTAAATGAAGCCTGTAAAAAGAGAGATGCCCTTACGGGCGACACGCGCTGGGCCGCCATGGACCGGTTTATGGATTGGGGTTGGTCGTATATTAATTACTCAGGAATTCAATTATGAGCCGGTATAACCCCTATTATTATTTGCTGTTTGTGCTACTCATTTTCGGGGCGTTTGCCTCCATGGCGCAAAATGATTACGGTATTAAAATCCTGGGCGGTGCTGCCCTTGCTTTCGGGCTGTTGTTCCTGCTCCAGTTAGTAACCGAGCTCCGTTCGAAACGCAAACCAGATGCGGTGGCTGTGGCTGAGCTAACCGGGTTAACCATCCTTTCCGTCATTCTTTCCATGCGGGTGTTCTACCTCCGGTTTCCGTTTGTGGAACTCCTATTTGGTATTGCCGGTTTACTGGTAATTGCCTCATATTTGCTGCGCATCATCCGCGCATGGAATACGCTTCATCAAAAAAGCACTGCGCTGGCCCTGCTTGTTCTGCTTTTCCTGGGCAGCGTAACCTGCTATTTTATTTCCATGTCGCTGGTTCCGTTTATGCCGCTGGTTGCGGAACCCTTTGGCGCTGCCGGATTTTTCCTGCTGCTTGTATTTATCATAGGTGCGATTGTCAAAAAGCAAATG
>JAGUUF010000072.1 GCA_020063545.1 Cytophagales bacterium | reverse complement strand
TCGGGATGGAGCGGTTTATCGGCACACAGCGTTCAAATGGTTTTGCCGCGATGATCAGGCAAATGAAATTGTACGCATTGGCCTTTAAAACAAAACAGGAAGCATGATGGAAGCAAACCACACGGATATTCAGCAAGCCGAGGTAGCTAACCTGCGGGACAAGGTGGTGAATGCCATAAAAAGCGTTTACGACCCTGAAATACCTGTTGACATTTATGAATTGGGTTTGATTTACGAAATCAATGTGTACCCCATAAACAACGTATATGTGCTGATGACACTCACCTCACCGTCCTGCCCTTCGGCCGAAGTAATTCCGGGCGAAGTAGAACAGAAGATAAAGGCCATTGAAGGGGTAAACGATGTGAAGGTTGAAATTACCTTTGACCCGCCCTACTCGCAGGATATGATGAGCGAGGCGGCTAAACTGGAGTTAGGCTTTTTGTGATTCATGATTTAAGGTTCAAATGAAAGACTTGAAAACTACGGTAACCTTGAATTTTAAATTTTGAATCCTGAACTTCGAATATTGAATATTGAATCCTGAATCTTGAACCATAATCGATAACATATGTACCCCGAACCATTAGTAGCCCCCATGCGCACCGACCTGACCAGTGCCGGATTTAAAGAATTGCGCACCCCGGCCGATGTTGACCAGACGCTAAATAACAGCAAAGGAACTATCCTGCTGGTATTTAATTCCGTATGCGGTTGTGCCGCAGGCGCAGCACGGCCCGGCATTAAGTGGGCGCTGCAGAACAGCGCAAAGAAACCCGACCAGCTTACCACCGTATTTGCCGGTGCCGATATTGAGGCCGTAGCCCGTGCCCGCGAATACACACTGCCCTACCCTCCTTCCTCGCCTTCCATAGCACTTTTTAAAGATGGCGAGTTGGTTCATTTTGTTGAACGCCACCACATTGAAGGCCGCAATGCCCAGATGATTGGCGAACACCTGGTGGAAGTGTTTGACGAGTACTGCTGACCGAATTAAAAAAATCATTTAGATTCCTTCTTGATTGATTCTAGGAAATTTTACATTAGGGGAATCTGTAAAATTCGGTCTATTGATGAAGAACATTTGGTTTTTGGCGGTATTGTCGCTGATTTCAGTCGCGCAAATTTCCAGCAGCCTGGCGCAAACAAAAAAGGTTAAGGAATCTTTTAAAGTACTGGATGACGGCTCTGTAAATATTTCGAATGAGGCAGTTCAGGATGAAAATTGTTTGTTTGGCAGCGATGGCGAAATAGACATTGGTGTCTCAGGTGGAGTTGCTCCATATAGTTACGAGTGGAGGGATGCCGTGGGCACCGTTGTCGCAACATCGTAAGACCTGGTTGGCGTTGTGGCCGGTGATTATTCAGTTACCGTTACCGACAACACCGGCTGCTCTTCCACAGCAAGTTTTACGGTGGGTTACTTTTGCCCGTATAGCTGCATGGGTTCCCTTGAACTTACCGTGGTTAATCCCAGTTCCTGCTCATCAGCCGATGGCGAGATTAACGCCACACTTCTTGAACCCGGGCCGTATGCGTACAACCTGTACCGCTTCGATCAATATAACAATGTTTATATCCTGGTGGAGGGCGGAACAGCCGTAGGTGCTACCTTTAATCGCCTGTTCACCAACCTGCCTCAGGGTCGCTACGAACTGGAAGTTACAGCATCCGGGCCGTGTACATACAATACATCAGCGGAGCTAATCAGCAGCGATTTTTACGTTAGCGGATTCGGGAGTTTTAATAACACATCATGTGTAACACCAGACGGATCCATAACTGTTGATGTGTTCGATGCTACCCTTCCTCACAATTTCCAGGTACGCTGGAAAGAGATCTATACCGGTGCTGAAGGTTCACGAATTGAAAACGCCACCAACATTGTAATTAATACCTTAGCAGCCGGTTACTACGTTGTTGAAATCAACGACCTGAATACCGGGTGCACTATTCAGCAAGGGGTTAGCGTCTCAAGTTCAGCACCTTTTATTTCGGTTACCCCCGGCAGCATCATACCTCAAACGGCTTGCTCACCCCCCAACGGATCTATCAGTATTAACGTAACGGGGGGAAGTGGATCATATGCGTTTACATGGTTCACTCCTTCGGGGGTACAATTCACAAAAGACATTACCAATCTCACCGCAGGACCGCATTTCCTGTATGTAACCGATTTGGTGAGCGGCTGTACCAATAACTTTGCAAGCAATACCTATACGGTCACTAACGCAACGGTTCCTCCAACTGCCACGTACGTGGTAACACCAAATACGTCATGTACAACCAGCAACGGTGCAATTAACCTTACGCCTGCCGGCACCGGGCCCTATACTGTAGAGTGGTACAACGAACTGCTAACCATTATCGCAACCACCGAGGACCTTGCCAATGCTGCACCAGGAAAGTACGGCTTCCGGGTAACCGACCAGGCCAACGGATGTTCCCTGTTCAGGTTTCCAGGGGTAGTCGGCTCCCCAATAATAAATGATCTTTCAACTCCCACGATATCACTTACCTCCCAGGTTTTTAACAGTACCGATTGCAACGGCAACCCGGGCAATGGGGCGATTGATTTAACGGTAACAACGTCAGCACCGACAGTAACATACTTGTGGACCGGGCCTTCTGGATTTACTTCACCCGATGAAGATATTACTAACCTCCCACCCGGAAATTATACCGTAACTGTTGAAGTAGCGTGCATCATCAACACGCCACCGGTAATTACACCCGATGTTCTGTCGGCATCCAGCGGTCAAACCCTTATTGATCTTGATCTGCTGGCCATTATTACCGATGCCGAAAATAACTTTGTTATCGATTCCCTTAAAATCATCCGGCAGCCGGTAAGCGGAGCATTTGCCGAACTGAATAAAACGCCAACAACGGCTGCACTTCGTATTGATTACAGTGGCATCAACTACATTGGCATAGATTCAGTACGCATCGAAGCCTGCGATGCCCTTGGCGCGTGTTCGCAGCAGGAAATTTTTATTACCGTAGAAGTAACATCATCCCTGGTAATCTACAACGCAGTTTCCCCTATTGGTTCTCCGGCCAATCAGTACCTGCGGATTGACGGCCTTCCCCAATCTTCAAACCGGGTGACCATTTATAACCGCTGGGGCGATGTGGTTTATAGTATTACCGACTACGACAACCTGGCCAGGCGATTCGAAGGAATGAGTAACTCAGGAAAGGAACTTCCATCAGGCACATATTTTTACAAAATTGAAGTTGTTGGTTCGAATACGATGACAGGCTATCTTTCACTTAAACGATGAGGCCATGAAACCCTGCGCTGTCTTTCTGCTCTTTTTGTTGTTTCCGATTTTGGCAACGTCCCAGGTTGACCCCCTTTACGCACAGTACCTCAATAACCCGTTCCTAATCAATCCCGCCTATGCCGGCATGAATAAGTACCTGAACGTGATGGCCGGTTTCCGCAAACAGTGGGCTGGGTTTGACGGAAGCCCATCAACCCTTTCGTTAACCGGACACACCAGCCTTGCGGATAATAAGATGGGGTTAGGGTTGATTATTTCGCAGGATAAAATCGGTGAAAACAAGAACACCCTGGTGCAGGCAGCATACGCGTACAAGATTAATCTGGATCAAAGCACCGTTTTGTCGTTCGGGCTGCAGGCAGGCATGATGAACTACCGCAGCGATAACAGCGAACTGAACCCCTACGACCCGACCGACCCATTGTTCTCCGGTGTGCAAAACACCACCAAACCAACCTTTGGTGCCGGTGTACTGGTAAAAGGCGATAAATATTTTATCGGCCTGGCCGTGCCGCGCCTGCTCAAAGCCACCACCGATTTTGAAGAAACCTCCGGAACCGGTGAAGTTGACTTATATACCCAGCACTTCTATGGGTTTGCCTCGTACCTGTTTATGATTTCGGAACGGCTTCGGTTTAAGCCGGGTGTGCTGGTGCGCGCAGTAGCCGGCTCACCGCTCTCAGCCGACATTAACGCACAGGTAAACATTGAAGACCGCTATGCGGTTGGCTTATTTACCCGGAACTTCAACACGTACGGCCTGCTGGCACAACTAAAATTCAGCCAGTACCGCTTTGGCTATACGTTTGAACTGCCTACGAACAAATCGGTTGGAACCAATTTTACCACGCACGACCTTACCCTTGGCATTAACCTGGGGCTCTTCCGCTTCCACGACACGCTTGAACTGAGTGATTACTAAAAACTGAACATATCCAGGAACTCCCGAAGGTCGGTGTTCAATGGCGAT
>JAGUUF010000071.1 GCA_020063545.1 Cytophagales bacterium | reverse complement strand
TGAGTTTCTGAATTTTACGTGGTGTACTCATAGGTTGATGCAAATGCATGCCAGGTGTGCCGGTAAAAAACCAAAGCTGGCGATGCAGGTTTAACAAATTAGCAACGAAGATGGTTAACCCCCGGTTAGCCGGAAAATAGTTGACAATCTTTTCTAACTCCGGTAGTTTCTGCTGACAAGCGGTTGCCGGAAACCCATGGGTATTCTGGCAATTCCTATAACTTTGACAACTTAAATTAGCAAACGCTTATATGATTGCCTGGAATGGAGTTTACCCCGCGTTAACCACCAAGTTTACCGCTGACGACAAACTTGATTTTGCACTATTTGAAAAAAACCTGAAAGCACAAGTGCAGGCCGGTGTTGAAGGTGTGATTTTAGGTGGTACGCTGGGTGAAGCCAGCGTACTGAGCAATGAGGAAAAGTTTGCCCTGGTAAAATTTGCTGTTGAAAAAGTTGAGGGCAAGGTGCCCGTTGTGATGAACATTGCCGAAGGAAGCACACGCGAGGCAGTGAAGCTGGCTGCAGAAGCCGAAAAGCACGGAGCCACCGGGCTGATGATGCTGCCCCCCATGCGCTACAAGTCAGACCACCGCGAAACGGTGGCTTATTACAAGGCTGTTGCGGAATCCACCCGGCTGCCGATAATGGTTTACAATAACCCGGTTGATTACAAAGTTGAGGTTACCATCGATATGTTTGCCGAGTTGGCAGAAGTTAAAAACATCCAGGCGGTTAAAGAATCAACCCGCGATGTCTCCAATGTTACCCGCATGATTAACCGCTTTGGCGACCGGTTTAAAATTTTGTGCGGTGTGGACACGCTGGCCATGGAGGAACTGGTGCTGGGGGCGCACGGCTGGGTGGCCGGCCTGGTATGCGCTTTTCCGAAAGAGACGGTAGCCGTCTATCAACTTACTAAAGCCGGAAAAATTGAGGAGGCCCTGAAAATTTACCGATGGTTCCTGCCTTTACTTGAACTGGATATTCACCCTAAACTGGTGCAATACATTAAACTGGCCGAGCAGGAAGTTGGTTTGGGTTCTGAACAGGTGCGTGCACCCCGCTTAACGTTAGTGGGCGAAGAACGGGAACGCGTACTGAAAATAATCCGTGAGGGAATTAAAAGCCGGCCAAAACTGTAAACCTGATAGGCCAAGTAAAATGAACTTTAAGGATACTACCCCTGAGGAGGTAAACAAGACGATGCAGGAATCGCACCTGGCATTCTTGTCGTACAAGAATTTTTCAGGCAAAAAGAAAGCAGCGTTTCTGCGTGCCATAGCCGATGAAATAGAAGCGCTCGGCAACGAATTGGTTCAAACTGCCATGCGCGAAACCAACCTGCCCGAAGCCCGGATTATTAACGAGCGCGGCCGAACCACCGGACATTGCCGCATGTTTGCCGATTTGGTTGAGGAAGGTTCGTGGGTTGAAGCGCGGATTGATACGGCCCTGCCCGACCGCATGCCGGCACCAAAGCCCGATATCCGGAAAATGCTGGTACCCATCGGCCCGGTTGTTGTGTTTGGTGCAGCTAATTTTCCGTTGGCCTATTCCACTGCCGGTGGCGATACAGCCTCTGCACTTGCTGCCGGTTGCACCGTAGTGGTAAAGGCCCATCCCGCGCATGCCGCAACATCAACGTTAGTCGCCTCGGCCATTCAAAAGGCCATGGAAAAAACCGGTATGCCGAAGGGAGTTTTTCAGCATGTGTATGGTGCAGGCTTTCAGGCAGGTCAGGCCCTGGTTAAACACCCGCTTACCAAAGCAGTAGGTTTTACCGGTTCATTTGCCGGAGGTAAAGCGTTATTCGACCTGGCCAATCAGCGACCTGAACCCATACCGGTATTTGCCGAGATGAGCAGCATTAACCCGGTTATACTGTTGCCCGAAACACTGGCGCGTGAAGCCGAAGCAACAGCCGGAAGACTGGCGGCCTCCATTACGCTTGGCGTTGGGCAGTTTTGCACCAACCCCGGACTGATAGTTGCAATAGAAGGCGAAGGACTTGAACTGTTCATACGAAGCCTCTCTGCAGAAATTCAAAAAGTGCTTCCTGGCACCATGCTGCACCAGGGTATTGCGGATAACTATCACGCTAAACTAAAACATGCGCTTGCCCAAAAGGGTGTTTTGATGGAGGGGCAGGCGAGCGAGGAGGGAGGCGAGGCACAGGGCCGGCCCCTGGTGGCTTCGGCCCCAGCAGAGGAGTTTATAAAAAATCCTGCTTTAGCCGAAGAGGTTTTCGGTCCGTTTTCGCTGATTATCCGGTGTAAAAACAACGATGAATTTCACCGGGTCATCACCCGCCTCCGCGGCCAGTTAACCACCACGGTTATTGCCAACGAAGAAGAATTATTGAAACACCGGAACTTACTGAATATGCTGACGGAAAAAGCCGGCCGGCTCATTATGAATGGCGTGCCGACAGGCGTTGAGGTTTGCCCGGCCATGATGCATGGCGGGCCGTTTCCGGCAACCACCGATTCGCGGTTTACGGCAGTAGGTACCGATGCCATCAGGCGTTTTGCAAGGCCGGTGGCGTACCAGAATTTTACCGATGCCCTGCTGCCCGATGAGTTGAAAGCTAACAATCCATTGGGCATCTGGCGACTGGTTAATGGAAAGTGGGAAAATAAAATCGATTGACTGGGACTTGGTGGTAAAATTAAAGGCTTCATCCTCCCGGGTTGCCAATAACCTACAACGAATAACAACAACCAATAAATGAAGGTATTCAAATGCATTGATGCACACACCTGCGGTAACCCGGTTCGCGTGGTTACAGAGGGCGGGCCTCAGCTTAAAGGTGCCAGCATGAGCGAAAAACGCCAGCACTTTATGCAGGAGTACGACTGGATACGCAAAGGATTGATGTTTGAACCCCGCGGCCACGACATGATGAGCGGAAGTATTCTGTATCCTCCGGCTGATCCGGCCAATGATGTCGGGATTTTATTTATCGAAACCAGCGGTTGCCTGCCCATGTGCGGGCATGGTACTATCGGCACGGTTACTGTTGCCATTGAACATGGCCTGGTGGTACCAAAAACTCCGGGTGTGCTTAACCTGGAAGTGCCGGCCGGGTTGGTTCGGGTAGCGTATAAACAGGAAGGAAAAAAGGTAAAGTCGGTAAAGATCAGAAATGTAAAAGCTTACCTGGCAGCCGAAAACCTGGCGGCCGATTGTCCCGGCCTGGGCGAACTTACACTCGATGTTTCGTATGGCGGCAATTTTTACGCGATTGTTGATGTGCAGAAAAATTTTCCCGGGCTTGAGCACTTCACGGCCGACCAATTGATTAGCTGGAGCCGGACACTCAGAAAAAACATCAATGCTAAATACTCCTTTGTGCACCCCGAAAACCCGACTATCAGCGGGTGCAGCCACATCCTCTGGGCGGGCATGCCCATTCACCCGGACTCCACCGCACGCAATGCCGTTTTTTATGGCGACAAGGCCATTGACCGATCACCTTGTGGTACCGGCACCTCAGCACGTATGGCGCAATGGCATGCCAAAGGAAAATTGAAACCGGGAGAGGCATTTATTCATGAAAGCATTATCGGTTCTAAATTTATCGGCCGGGTAGAAGAAGTAACGGACATTAATGGCAAGCCGGCCATTATACCCAGTGTGGAGGGATGGGCCAGGGTGTACGGCTTCAACACCATCACGATAGATCCGGATGACGACCCGTATGCCTACGGGTTTCAGGTAATTTGATACTTTCTTACCTTTACTACATGACAACCACCTATAAACTCAGAGCAAGCCAGTTATCGGATGA
Organism: Cytophagales bacterium; assembly: GCA_020063545.1. Lineage (GTDB taxonomy): Bacteria > Bacteroidota > Bacteroidia > Cytophagales > Cyclobacteriaceae > UBA2336. The sequence continues at coordinate 1,200 of JAGUUF010000071.1, read as the reverse complement.
TATTCTTAAGTCAATCCGCGAGGCTTTTCAGGATAAAGAGATAGAGATTACGGTTACCGAAGTACTTGATGAAACCGACTACCTGCTGTCCACGGAGGCGAACCGTAAGCACCTATATAAATCAATGGAGGAAATTGAGCGGGGTGAAGCCGTGCCCATGTCTTTAGCCGAACTTCAGGAAAAGTACCTGAAATGAGAAGGATTGTTTTCAGCAAGGAAGCGCTGAAGCAATTGGATGAATGGAAAGCAACCCGACCACAAATTGCCGTACGCATTATTGCCTTAATTACCGGCATTTCTGAAAATCCGTTTACGGGTATTGGTAAGCCGGAGCCCCTCAAACATGCGCTAAAAGGAAAATGGTCCAGAAGAATCACGCTGGAAGACCGTCTCGTTTATGAAGTAACGGATACAGAAATCAGAATAATCTCCTGCAAATTTCATTACGATTAATCTTATGGCACATGTTGGAGTTATCGGTGGAGGAATTATCGGACTGAGTTCGGCTTATTATTTACTGAAAGCCGGTCACGAGGTCACCCTTATTGATCAAGGCGATTTGAAAGACGGCTGCTCCTTTGGCAATGCCGGCATGATTGTGCCCAGCCACATTATTCCGCTGGCCTCACCGGGTATGATCTCCAAAGGTATCCGGTGGATGTTTAATTCAACCAGCCCGTTTTATGTTAAACCCCGGTTGAGCGGTAGCTTAATTAAGTGGGGCTGGCAGTTTTACCGGCATGCTACAAAAAAACATGTTGAATGTGCCGCACCGGCACTGAAGGAGTTAAGCCTGCTGAGCAGGGCCATGTACCAACAACTTGCCAACGAACTTCCGTTTGATTTTGGTTTTCATGAGCGCGGGTTGCTGATGCTGTATCAAACGAAAGAAACCGAACATGAAGAGATGGAAGCGGCAGCTTTCGCCAACAAACTGGGAATTGAAGCGCGTGTGCTTTGTGCAAATGAAGTTCAGGAACTTGAGCCGGAGATGCGGGTAAGTGTAAGGGGAGGAGTGTATTACCCCGGTGATGCGCACATTACCCCGCAAGCACTGGTTAGCCAATTGGCTCCATTCCTGAAGAGCAAAGGTGTTGCTTTTCATACCTCAACAACAGTGCACGATTTTGTGACGGAATCAGGAAGAATCAAAGCCATAAAAACCAGCAACGGTGATTTTGCTTTTGATGAGGTGGTAAT
>JAGUUF010000009.1 GCA_020063545.1 Cytophagales bacterium | reverse complement strand
TTTTTTGCTATGCACACATCGCACTTGCCGCAGGCTTGCCAGGTTTCTTCGCCAAAATAATCCTGGATCAGGTTCATCCGGCAACGGTGCGTAGCGGTAGTGTAGGTTACCATCGCTTTCATTTTTGCTTCGGCCAGTTCCTTGCGTGCTTTCAAGCGCTGTATGTTAAGCGGCAACCGGTCGACATCCTGGCGGGCAAGCACAAACGTTACCTGCGGACTGTCCTTACGCGGCTGGTACACCACGGCATGCAGCGCGTGCAGGTGCGTCAGCATCGCGGTGATCTCAGCTGCAGTGGTTTTCATGGCCCTGGCCAGGTAGTCTTCCGAAATTTTTACATACCCGCTGTACAGCTGGCCGCCATACAACCTGAGCAACATCTTGATAAACGGATCGAACGTTGCGTTGGCCACCTGGAAGGCATACAGTTCATCAGGTTCCATCTTCAGGTGAAGTTTCGAGGGGCTGTAGTAGCTTTCACTGAATGCGATTAGACCTTCCTCTTCCAGTTTTTTAAGAGCGCTGTACACTTCCGCCATCTGCAAAGAGAAACGATCAGAAAAGTTGTGAATATCGAAATCAAAGCTCTCTCCTTCGGCACTGCCAACAGCCAGCTGGTAATAATTGGCAAGCGCCTGGTACACGTGTTTCAGGTAGGTCACTTCCGGCTGCGACTGGCTTACCTTTGCCTCAAGGCTGGCGATGTCGGCATCTTCGTACAGGATAACCGCATACGCACGCTTGCCATCGCGCCCGGCACGGCCGGCTTCCTGGTAATACGATTCGAGGTTTTCGGGTAAATCGAGGTGAACAACGGTGCGCACATCGGCTTTGTCGATGCCCATACCAAAGGCGTTGGTGGCCACCATTACCCGCTTAATGTTTCGCAGCCACTCATCCTGGCTTTTGCCGCGCTGGTCAAACGGTATCCCGGCATGGTAGTAATTAGCGGGTATATTCAGTTGGTTTAGCCACGCGGCCACTTCCTGGGTGGCTTTGCGTGAACGCACGTAAATAATGGCCGGGCCCTGAACTTTCTGCAATATTTCAAGAAGTTTTTTGCCCTTGTTTTCGGTTTTGCGCACCACGAACGACAGGTTGTCGCGCGCAAAGGTTTGCTGAAAAACCTGGTGGGGTTGCCCGAACTGCAGCTTTTCGATTATATCGTCTTTAACCAGTGGCGTAGCCGATGCAGTTAATGCAATAACGGGTACACCGGGCAACAGGGCTCTTACGTCAGCAATCTTCAGGTAAGGCGGGCGAAAGTCGTACCCCCATTGCGAAATGCAATGGGCTTCGTCAACGGCAATGAGGGAGATTTTCATCTGTTGTACGCGCATGCGGAAGAGCTCGGTCTGAATCCGTTCGGGCGATATGTACAGGAACTTGACTGAACCATGAACACAATTGTCGAGGGTGATGTCGATGGCATCGCGCGTCATGCCGGAGTGAACGGCAACTGCATGGATGCCTTTCCGCTCCAGGCTTTCCACCTGGTCCTTCATCAGTGCAATAAGCGGGGTTATTACAATGCAGGTGCCTTCGTGCATCATGGCAGGCACCTGGAAGCACACCGATTTCCCTCCGCCCGTTGGCAGCAACGCGAGCGTATCGTGGCCGGCCAGCACGGCATGGATAATTTCGCGCTGTAACGGCCGGAAGTGCATGTGCTTCCAGTACTTGCGCAAAATGATAAGCGGGTCGTGCATGTATCAATATTACTAAAATACAGGAAACTTAAGCCTGAGGCATACAGGCTTTGTTTCATTGACCAAACGGATAATGGGTTACAAAAAATAGTGTGTTGTTGGTGTTTTCTCTGCATGGCGGCAGGTAGTTTTACCTGCTGAAGACGATTTTTCCACCAACAATTGTTAAATCCACATTTGCTTTCAGCCACCGGTCGGGTGAAGTTGAAAACAGATCGGTATCCAGCACGGCAAAGTCGGCAAGTTTACCGGGCGAAATGGTGCCTTTTATCGTTTCCTCAAATGCTCCGAAAGCTGAGCCATAGGTATATGCCTTAAGCGCCTCTTCCAGGCTTACCCGCTGTTCGGGAAACCAGCCTTCCGCGGGTTCCCCTGTTAACGTTTGCCGGGTAACGGCAGCATACAAACCAAAGAACGGATTAACCGGGTAGTACGAGGCGTTGGTGCCGGGCCAGTCGGAGCCGAACGATAGTGTGCACCCGTTTTCCTGCAGGGTCTTAAATGCGTATGCGCCTTTACAGCGTTCGTAGCCGATGCGTTCCTCCATCCACCGCATGTCATCAGTTACGTGGTAGGGCTGCACTTCGGCAATGATGTTTTTCCCGCGCAGTTTTGCGAAATCTTCCTGGCGGATTACCTGTGCGTGCACGAGCCGGAACCTTCTTTCTTTCGGGCCATTCACTGCCTGCAGTGTGTCCAGAATATCCAACAGAATATAGTTTGCCATATCGCCAATGGCGTGGATGCGCAATTGGATATTGGCTTCATCGGCTTTGATGATCATTTCTTTGAACGAGGGCATGTCTTGCGAAAACTCACGCCAGCTTCCGCGCCAGTTCAGGTTTTCGCGGTCGTTGTCGCTGTACGGCTGAAAGAACATGGCCGTGCGCGCACCCATAATACCGTCAATGTGGGTTTTTAATGTACCGAAACTGATCCATTCGTCTCCGGCAGTTTTTTGTTTATTCGTTGTGTGCGTAATCGACCAGCCTTTCTGCTTCATCATTTCGTATTCGATTAACCGCGATGGACTGAAGTTAATGCGGCAGGTGAGTTCACCTCTTTTTCTCAGTTCCCCGTAAACGTCAAGCTGGTCGGGGGGCGACATATCCTGCACGGTGGTTACACCCCACCTGCGGCATTCTTCCAACACCCTGCGCGATTCGGCAAGTTTTTGTTCAACCGATTTCTCCGGAATTTTTTTCAGCGCATCCGTTAGCAGTGTTCCTTCGAGGATTCCGGTTTCTGAATCAATACCCAGGAAATCCAGGGCTGCTGCGTTGGCTAAACCCATTTTCCGGTCGAAGCGGGTAACCAGCACCGGGTGATCGGTTGTGATGGAATCAATCAGGTTGCGATGCGGAACAAAGCTGCGTTTCCTGGTGTCGCCACCGGCAGAGCCCATAGCCCAGGCCTCGTATGCGCCCCAGTCGCCACGGGTAATCCAGCTTCCTTTGGGAAGTCGCTGCGTTGTTTCTTTTACCCGCTCGATGAACGCATCGGTATTGTTCACATCGAGCAGGTTGATGTTGAGCAACAGGTGCCCGGCCGAAGCAAAATGCACATGCGAATCGTTAAAACCCGGCACCATTAACCGCCCGGCCAGGTCAATCGTTTCAGTTGCTTTTCCTGCAAAAGGTTTATCGTTGGTTCCAACCTGGAGAATCTTTCCGCCTTTTACAGCCACCCATCCGGCCCACGGAAGTTGTTCATCGCCTGTCCATATTTTTCCGTTGATTAATACCAGGTCGGCTTGCTCGTTTGTTGAGCAGGAGAGTATCAGCAATGCGAGTATAAGCCCGAAGCAACGCCTCATGGCTGATTAATATTGTTTACAATGGTTGCCAGCGCACGGCCCAGTGCGCGGGTGCCTTCGGAAGAGCCGTTGAAATGGCCCATGCGCACTACCACCAGGTTTTTTTCGGGTATGATAACCGTGTACTGGCCACCGGCACCGGCAGCGTAGTAGGCTTTTTCTTTAATTGGAAAGGTGTCGGTATTGATCCAGAAGAAGCCGCCATATCGTGGAGGATCCCAGCCGGGTGCGGGCGATGAAATAAAATCAACAAAACCTTCAGGCAAAAGGCGTTCTCCGTTCCACACGCCATCCTGCAGGCACAGCAAGCCAAGCCTTCCCCAGTTGCGGGCGGTACCATAATCATAGCCCGACAATAAAAAATTTCCATACGGATCGGTTTCCAGCACTTGTTTGCGGATGCCGATCTTATCGAACAGGTGCTGCTGGGGGTATTGATGGTAGTTCATCCCGTTTTCTTCGCAGGTTTTGCGGATAATGAAACCGGCCGTTAGCGGATCGCAGTTTCGGTAACGGCCTGTAGTGCCCACGGGGTACTGCAGTGGCCGTGAATAACTGTATGCAAACGCATCTACCGCACCGGTATAAATGTACCAGTGATCGAGGTATTGGGTGTAGGTAGCTGCCTCAGGGTCCATGTGGGCAATGAAGTGCAGCCCGCTGCTCATCTGCAATAAATCTTTAATGCGGATTTCCTTTCGCGGGTCGCCCTCCTGTTGCCATGCCGGCACGGGTGCGCGGTCGTCCAGTTTAAAATATCCTTCCTGGATCATCCGGCCGATAAGCAGCGCGGTAATGCTTTTTCCCATCGACCAGCTTTCCAACTGCATGTTGGCATTCGCATCATTCCCGTACTGTTCAGCAATGATTTTTCCGTTATGGATAACCAGGAACGCGGCTGTGTAAGCATTCGGGGCGAAGGCAGCAGTCGTTGCTTTTTTGAGTGAGTCAGGATGAATGGCCAAAGGCGTTTTTACTTTCTCTGCAGCATCACCCATCGGCCAGGGCTGCGTAGAAGCATCGGGCAGGGTGGAAGAGATTACCGGGGGTGAAAAAGCCAGTCCGTTTTTGGTGTTGATGATGCACCCGCAATCGCCATAATACGTTGCCGACCGCGACAGGGTATCGTTGTAACTCATGGTTACCGTTTTCTGCTTATCATCGATGGTGTATTTCACAAAACTCCGTTCGGCTTCCGGTAAAAACATCGTTAAACTGTGTACAATGGCTTCTTCGGGTTTCCTTCCTGAAACAAACAATGCCGAGCAAAACACTTTGGCGCTCCCGGCCAGTCCGAGTTCCAGCGCAGTGCCTTGCGGTACGGGCGTTTTATCGGGTGGCGAAAATTTTTTGGATTCGGCTACCGGGTCTGGCGGTAACGTTGTGGTTCCTTTCTGGCAACTGTAAGCCAACAGGCTTAAGCATGCGATGACAAAAATCTTCCGTGCTTTCATGATCTTATCCGGTAATAGGGTTAGTTACTGTTTCATATTCTGACTGCGGATCGTTTTAAATTCCGATCCGGTTTTCCATTGCGGCCAGGTGGTTTCAACCGACAACCGTTTGCCGACATTAAACAAAAGTTTCAAATCCTCTACAGCGCCTTCCAGGTTCCAGCGGGTGGTATCGTATTCGTCCGAAGGTTTATGATAGTATTTGGCCACATACTCATCCTGGAGTTGCTTGCCGTACTCCTTGCCTTTTTCGAAATGATCAATGCCTGTTCCGGTGTACAGGGCAGGTATGCCTGCTTTGGCAAAGCTGAAATGATCGGACCGGAAATAATACCCCGCAACGGGGTTGGGTTCAGGTGAGGTGTAGCGCCCAACCGCTTTTGCTTCTTCATCCAGGTAATCCTCCAGGTCAGACTGGCCAATGCCGATTACCACAATGTCGTTCATTCTGCCGTATGGATTAAGGCCGTCAATATTGATGTTCGCCACGGTTTTTTCAATGGGGTAAATGGGATTTTCGGCATAGTGCGCTGAGCCGAGCAGGCTCTGTTCTTCTGCCGTTACAATCAGAAAGATGATGGTTCGGCCGGGTTTTGTTTTCAGCGCTTTAAATGCCTTGGCCAGCTCCAGGATGCCCGCGGTTCCGCTGGCGTTGTCGAGCGCACCGTTATATATGGTGTCACCTTTTTCATCAGGCTTGCCAATGCCCAGGTGATCCCAGTGGGTGGAGTAGATGATGTATTCATCGGGTTGTTTGATGCCGGTAATTTTTCCAACCACGTTATACGACTTATCATACGAAGCTTTAACGGTAAGCGATGCCGAAAGCGTAACGTTCATGGGTATGGCCTTGAAGCCCGGTTTGCGCGCTGCCGAAACGGTGGCTGCCCAATCCAGGCCGGCAGTTTCAAATAATTTTTTTGCTGCCGGATTGGAGACCCAACCCACCGTTGCACAGAAGTAAGGGTTGTCTGCCCGCCTGTCGAGGTACAGCCGCGAGGTGTTCCAGTTGTTTTGCACCACCCAAAAGCCGTAACCGGCCGGCACATCATCGTGAATGATGAGCACGCCTTTTGCGCCCTGGCGCGCAGCCTCCTCGAACTTGTACGTCCAGCGACCGTAGTAGGTCATCGTGTTACCTTTAAATAAGGTGGAGTCGCCTGAACCGAAACCCGGATCATTTACCAATACCAATACAATCTTATCTTTCACGTCAAGTCCTTCGTAATCATTCCAGTTGTATTCGGGTGCAACAATTCCGAAGCCGGCAAACACCAACTCCGTGTCGTTGAGTTCGGTTTTTTCATCTGTACGCTCGGTCCAGATAACGTAGTCTTTCAATCCTTCAAGGGTAAACGATCCTTTTTTCGATTTTACCGCCATAGTTTGTGCGGCCGTAGCGGTAATGTTTACCAGGGGTACTTCCTGCAGGTAACTGGTACCGTTGCCGGGCTCAATGCCCAGTTGCTTCAGTTGGGCTTCAAGATATGCCAGTGTTTTTTTCTCGCCTTCGGTAAAGGGCATGCGGCCCATATACGCATCGGAGGCAAGCGTTTTCAGATGGGTTTCGATGCCCTGAACTGAAAAAACGGAAAGTCCGTCTTCGCGGTTGTAGCCTTGTTCTTTTACTGAACAGGAGGCCGCAACCAGGAGGATGAGAAAAACAAAGGGGGTGGCTTTCATGGAATAGAAATTTTATGAAGTAATGTTACCGAAATCCGGTCAAACATTCCGTGCCGTTTATGGCACCTGCAAAGGATTGTTACAACAGGAAATTACAGCATAATATCGGCTATCTTTTTTTGCAGCCGGCTTTTCTCGGCCGCAAAGCCCATCAGGTGGAGGATACCGGATTTCAAGTTACCTGATTTTCACCTGTTACCAAGTATGTTTTCCTGCTAAATTGCCGGCCGATGAAAAAAGCCTGGGCGATTGCAGGAAAAATTTTGTTGGGCACGCTGGCCCTGGTAGTTCTGTTTATAGCTGTTTCGGTAGCGCCTGTTGATACAACCCTGCCGCAGGAGCAAACTTTTTATCCTGCCATGATGAGGCGGATCGACAGCGTGGCTGTGTTATCCAAATCAACCGATACAACTGCGCTTACGATTGGTTTTGACAAAGCATCCATCACACCACCGTATCCAACCGCCACAGCGGGGTATGTTAAACGGGGACGAAAACCGTTTGCAACCATACGCGATTCTGTTTTTGTGCGCACAATGGCCATACGCCAGGCAAACCGGTTGTACTTTGTGGTTAGTGTTGATATGCTCATCGTACCGCCATTGTTGTATGAACAATTGGCCGGTAAACTTTCTGAAAGCGGTTACTCCATTGACCGGGTATTTTTTGGCGCCACGCATACCCACAACAGCATCGGGCAATGGGACGACAGCCTGGTGGGGGAAATTTATGCAGGCGATTATAATAATGAGTTGATGCGCTTCCTGGTGGTGCAGATCATCCGATCAATGAAAAATGCAGCTGCTGATTTGAAACCCGGAACGTTTTATCATGGAGCAATAGCTGTTCCCGGGGCGGTTACCAACCGGCTTATTCGCAACGGACAGGTTGATTCGCTCCTGCACATATTGGAGGTTAGACGTGATGACGGAACAAAGGGCATCCTCACTTCATTTTCAGCCCATGCTACCTGCATGGCAGCATTTGATTTGCGCCTCTCGCGCGATTACCCGGGCGAACTGGTTGATTTACTTGAAGCCAGCGGATATACGTTTGCTATGTTTATGGCAGGTGCTGTCGGCAGTCATGCGCCTGTTCGAGAACCAAATGGTGATGTGAAAATTAAAAAAATGGGAAACTTGTTGGCTGATGCGGTTCAGCAGGCATCATTAAACCCGGTACGCAAAGCCGATGTTCAGTTGTTCCGCGTTCCGCTCAGCCTGGGTAAGCGCCAGGTAAAAGTGTTGCCGAAGTGGCGGGTACGGCCGTGGCTCAGTTCGCGGCTGATGGGTGAGCACGAAGTATATCTTACCATGTTGCAACTTGGCGATGTGGTGGCGCTCGGCACACCGTGCGATTTCTCCGGCATGCTTACGGCACCGGTTTACCGTGAGGCTGAAAAATACGGACTGCATGCTTTCGTCACCAGTTTTAATGGCGGCTACATCGGCTATATAACACCCGACCGGTACTACGACCTTGATAAATACGAAACGCAAACCATGAACTGGTACGGACCCGGCAACGGCTCGTATCTTCAGGATTGTTTAAAAAGAATGGTTTTTGATCCGGGTAGCGACAACCCGCACCGTGAACCCTGAATCTGGAATTTAGGATTTAGAATTTAGAATCTCTTACCTTTATTATCCTTTTAATTTAAGCACTATGAAACGAAAAATTCTTCCGCTGCTCTTTGTTTTTCTGTTCACCTTCGCCCGTGCCGATGAAGGCATGTGGCTGCTGTACCTGCTGGGCGACCAGGTGTATGCCGATATGGTGAAGAAAGGCCTTAAGCTGAGTAAGGAGCAATTGTATAGCATCAACAAATCAAGCCTGAAGGATGCCATTATTATTTTCGGTGGCGGATGCACTGGCGAAATTGTAAGCCGCGAAGGCTTGATATTTACCAACCACCACTGCGGCTACAGCGCCATTGCTGCGGCCAGTTCGGTGGAGAAGAATTACCTGCGCGATGGCTTCTGGGCAAAATCGAAAGCCGAGGAAATTCCCGCACCGTCATTAACGGTGCAATTCCTGGTGCGCATTGACGATGTCACCAAACAGGTGGAGGATGCACTGAAAGGTTTATCCGGCAGCGAGTGGAGTGCTAAACTCCAGTCGGTTTCGCAGGAGATAGTAAAAAAGGCAACCGATGGAACCGGCTACGAAGCCCGCGTGGTGCCGTTTTACAAAGGCAACCAGTTTTTGCTTTTTGTGTATGAACGCTACCGCGATATCCGCCTGGTAGGAACACCACCGGAAAGCATCGGCAAGTTTGGCGGTGATACCGACAACTGGGAATGGCCGCGCCACACGGGCGACTTTGCCGTGTTCCGCGTGTATGCCGGCAAAGACGGCAAGCCGGCAGCCTACGCAGCCGACAATGTGCCGTTGCAGCCCAAATATTTTCTCAACGTGTCAACTAAGGGCGTTAAGGATGGCGACTTCGCCATGATCTACGGCTACCCCGGCAGCACCAACCGGTACGAAACTTCGTATGGCGTGAAACTTAAAACCGACATTGAAAATCCGGCCATCGTTAACCTGCGCGATGTGCGGCTTAAGCTGATGTTTGAAGAGATGAAAAAAGATCCGGCCACGCGGCTGCAGCTCGCATCAGCGTATGCCGGCATTGCCAACTACTGGAAGTTTTACGATGGCGAAGCGAAACAACTGTTGAAATACGATGTTTATGGACAGAAGAAAGCCGATGAAGAAAAATTCAGGCAGTGGGCCAACGGTAAACCGGAATACGAACAGGTGTTGCCGCAATACGAAAAAGCGTATGCCGACTGGCAGCCGTATGCGAAACACCGCATTTACATGAACGAGGGTATACTCGGCTCACCGCTGGCCGCCTATGCGGCTTCGCTACAGGCTTTGGAGCGTGCCCTCACACGCAAAACGCTGAATACTGAGGAAGTAACCAGAATTTCCGAAACCCTGAAACGCAGCCGGCAAATGTTCCTGGAAAATGAAAACAAAGCATCCGACCAGAACATCCTGGCCGCTACCTGCCGCATGTTTTATACCGATATTGACCGCGCCCAGCACCCTGAAAAATATTTCAACAGCATCCGCACCCAGTTTGGCGATCTTTCGGACGACAGCACATTTAAAAAATTTGCTGCCGATGTGTTTGCCAAAACCATCATTTTTGATGATGCCCGCTGGAACGCCTTCCTGGCTAAACCCGACTCGTCCAGCCTGCAGAACGACCCGGCCTACCGGTATGTAACCGCCTTCCTTAAAAACTATAATGACCGGTTCGGAAAGTATTCAACCGAATTTAATAACCGGTTGAACGACCTTGGCCGGATGTACCTGAAAGGCGTGATGACGATGAACCCCGGCAAGGTTACTTACAGCGATGCCAACTTTACCATGCGCATGAGCTACGGGGCAGTAAAGTCGTACAAACCCCGCGATGCCGTGTTTTATGATTACGTGTGCACGATGAGCGGTGTGCTTGAAAAATACAAGCCGGGCGATTATGAGTTTGACTTGCCGAAAGAACTGATTGATGCGGCTAAGAAGAAAGACTTTGGCCTGTACAAAGACGCGAAGTACAACGACCTGGTGGTGTGCTTCATCACCACCAACGACATAACAGGCGGTAACTCCGGTTCACCCGTGCTCAACGGCAATGGCGAACTCATCGGCCTGGCGTTTGACGGCAACTACGAAGCGCTGAGCCATAAAATTGCATTCGATAAAGACATGAACCGCACCATCTGTGTTGACATCCGCTATGTGCTCTGGTGCATCGATAAACTGGGAGGGGCGAGGAATGTTATCAGTGAACTGGTTTTGAAGTAGCCGAAAAGCTTACCTAAGGAATTTTTGTTTCTGCAATACCGGGAGCAGGAAGGCTGATCCGGTCAATAAATACGTTGTTAGTTTAAGTGTTACTGCTGATTTAACGTTGTTTCATGTATTCGCTCCATCTGGCAATTCCTTTGGCAGCAGAAAGTGGGGCGTTATCCTGATGAATTGCATTGGGAGTATAGTCGGAGTACAGGGTTAATCCAATGGGGGCCTTAGCTTGAATGGTTTTTGTCATTTCGCGCAAACCATTCTTAATGTTATCGGTTTCATTTTCTCCTGCGCTCATGTATATGAAAGTGCTCAGGGTATCCCTTGAGTCTAAGAACTCGCCTACCGTAGTGGCAAGTATATTGTCCTGACGCCAAAATGGAGTACTGTAACAGAATCGGGCATGGAACATTTCTGGTCTATATACAAGGGAATACATCACCAGCAGGCCACCTCTTGAATTTCCGCTGAAGAGTCTCGTATGCGTTGTTGAATATGTTCCCTCAATGAAAGCGAAAAGTTCTGATTCCATAAAACGCAAAAATTTGTCCCCTTCTCCTAATTCGCTATTTATGTCATCGTTATCTCTGCGCATGAAAGGAGGCGTCAAATTCTTCTCCCTGTTTTTCAGGCTCGTATTTGGAATCCCCACAATAATGGTTTTGGGAGTGTACCCTGCTGTTGCCAGAACATCCATTGTGTTGGCAATATGCGTGGCTTGTGAGCCGCCATCTAAAACGTACATCACCGGGTATGATTCAGCGGAGTCATAGTCCCTGGGAAGATGTATGATAAGTTCCCGCTCTTCACCCAAGATCTTTGAATAGAGACTTGTCTGTATTTTATTCCCTGAGGAGGCACCATCATCCCCGGTTAAAATAGAATGTATAATGATTGACAGCACAGATGTGATTATGATGACGCTTATGTATGAGACAGCTTTTTTCACAGGCGGAATGGTTGTATTGGTAAACCGTTAGACGCAATAAGAAATGAATACGTTACAGTTCGGCTGCCATAGAATTTCCGATTTTTTCATTTTGCTGGAATAGTCGGAATTTTCAGAGCGGCCTGGCGTTTGACGGCAGCTACGAAGCGCTGAGCCATAAAATTGCTTTTGATAAAGACATGAACCGCACCATCTGCGTTGACATCCGCTATGTGCTCTGGTGCATTGATAAACTGGGAGGAGCGAAGAATATTATCAATGAGTTGGTATTGAAGTAATCATCATTATCGGCAATTGGTATACCTGAGCAGGATGGGCATGCCTGCCGGGTTGCCCGCGGAATCTTTGAAGGTAATTTTTACCGGGTAACCGGCCTTGTTATACTCATATTCTACCGTGCCGGCTCCAAGCTGCCGCGGGTTGTTCGCGCTGCCGGTAGCGGGTATGAACGGAAAGAAACTGTTCAGCAGAACGAGTACCGCCTGTTGTTGGTCCACCGCGGGTAGTACAAGCGTTGAGGGGTTGGGTTGATCATCGTAGTCGCCATAGGTAACGGTGTACGTGTACGCATCATACGCCCACGTGCTTTCTACCAGGTTTGATTCTTCACTGTAGGTAAACGTAAACGTCTGATCGGTAAAGTAAGTGTACTGCTGCAGCAGGGAGCCGTTGTATTGAAACGCATGTGAAGTTGGATTGGCGGTGGAACTGATTTTGTCCCCCGAGTAGTTCAGCAGGGTTAACGAACTGCACAGAGTACCCCCGGTGGCGATGCTTACCGGCTTCGTGTTATGGTAGCTAATGTAAGCGCTAATCGTTTCACCGGCAGTGGTCTGCGAAATACCTACCAGGTTACCCGCCTGGTTGTAGGTATAATGGGTGATGCGTTGATTGTCATATATTTCCCGGTCGCTCCTTGATAGCACGCACCCGGGCGGCCCGGAAACGGGTATGGTGAACGTACCGTTGCTTACGGTAACTTCCGAATCGTCCATGCTTTCGGCATAAAACGAAAACCTGCCCGAAGCAATGCCTCCCACAAGCGATACTGCCAGTGTGCCCGAAACGCTGTAGTGTACCTTACCGGAGTCGTCCAGGAATTCGGCTATGGCCTGCATTTCAACACCGCAGCCAGCACCGTGGCGGGCGTTAAAAACCGAAAGCGTTCCGCCTTTATACCGGGGTACCCATAGGCGCAGGTACGAAGTACCCGAGGCCAGTTCAACAAATAACCCCTTGCCGCTGATGACGGCAACTGCCGAAGAAGGGGTAAAGGGTGTTCCGTTTATTTCGGCATAGCCTGCAGGGTTTTCATCGTCTGAACACGAAACGGCCAGGGCACCGAACAGTACCAGCCTGCCGATCGGCTTCAGCAGGTTGTTGGTAAAAACGTTAAAAGAAACAGTTAAGAACAGCCAGCGCACGGGTAACAGTTTTTTCTATACAAAAGTATGACCTTGTAGCCAGTGTACAACTTCACTCCAGCTTAATTCTTTTTCTTATTTCGTTTACCCTGGTCATTGTTTATTCGTTCCGTTACATTCCTTGGAATTACCGTTAGCGTGTTGGTTTCGCAATTCCATAGGTTTACATATTTTGTTGAGATTACCGTATAAGTTTTCCATGCAGCAAATTTGGCGTAAAGCATTAATGTACAAATGTCGGTGGCGGTAATGTATTCGCCTGTTTCGGGCAGGTGGCTGTGCACGGCTCCGACCACTTCTTTGCCATCTTGAGTTTTCCCGTATTCAATCGGGATGATGTTTTTATGGAGTCGTTTTTTGGCTACAATAGTATTGTTTTCGTCAAACGTAAGCATGTAGTCGTTGCCGAATATCACAACACCACTCGTTTGCGGGCCTGTTAAAATATAAACTTTTTTTTCTTGCCCGCGAATAAGCGGAATAAGGTTAGGATTTGTGTTTTCATAAAACGTAAAAAATCCGTTTGTATTCGTAATCAATTCCTGTAATGCAATTTTCCGGATTTGATACAAGTCGTTTTCCATACTGGTAAAATCTCTTTCCGTCAGGTTGGTTTTGGCTGTTTTTACGGAGTAGGTGCTGTCAAACGAAATTGTGCCGATTACTTTCGGATTTTCTGCTTTCGAGAAGAAAATGCACGTTGCGGAATCGCCTTCCAGGTACGAAAAGTAGCCGCCTATGTTTTCCCGGTTCGTGTAGATTTCTAAAAACAAATCTGTACCATACCAGGAAGCCATTTCAGACTTATAAAGGAGTTTTCCTTCCGCTACTAAGGGTTGCGCTTCTTCCGTTGGATTTTTTTGTCCAAGTGCTGTCATCGCCAGAAGTGTCAGAATAATCGTTAATGGTTTATTCATTCCTGATTCGTTTGTTTTGGTTAAGTCAGGTCAATGGAATATTTGTGTACATATTCTTTCATGAGTTGGTGAGTTTAATGTATGTGATGTAGGGCATTGCAGGTAACGTTTTGGTGCAAGTAAATTTGGGAACGCTTCAATCAACACGGAAGCCCGCCATTAAGTAAACAAACAAGTTTACAACTTGAATTGACGACTATGTCGAGCATCATACCCTATTTTTTGACAAACGCTTTAGTTGAGTTTTTATCTCCTTGAACGGCTTTAATGACATAAAACCCGATTGGAAGCGTTAATATGGAGATGGAAACTGTTTGAAGATCTGATCCCTTACTTTGATAAACGATTTGACCCATTAAATTATATATCGAATAGGATACTTCACAACAGCTGTCAAAGCCTTTGAACATAATGTTGATTTCGGTTGTTGCTGGAACAGGAAATACTTCTATTGAGCATGCTTGATCTTGCTCTTGATCAGAAACTCCTGTAATAGGAGATAATGTAACCATAATGACGTTTGAAGGAGGTGAGTATACAATATTGTCTGTGTTATAATATCCACCTGCTCGGACCCTATAATAATAGTTCAGATCATTGGGTAAATCACTAAAGTAAATACCGATATATTGTCCTGGCAGGATGATGTTAAAAGGATCAGTGAATTCTTCGTCCAAAGCAATATCAAACGAGTATGAAGAAATCCAACCGGGTTCAGTTACAGGTTTCCAATTCGCAATAAAGGAAGTAGCTGTAACTTCAGAGGGCGGAAGCGCTTCAGGTGTAATAAAAGTAAAAGTGTGGACTTGGCCACTGCTTAATGAAGAGCTTTTGCTATTGAACGAGCGAACACGATAATAGTAATGCGTAAGGGGTTTAAGTCCGCTAAATAAAAAAGAGGTATCATTAACCGGTACATTGGTAAAACGACCGTCTAAAAAATTATGCGCATTTCCACCTGTGAATAAGTCGATGAAATAGCTGGTGGCTCCTATTTCTTTCTTCCACCGGACTCTGAATGAAGTACTGGTGCTATCAACCGTCTGCAAAGATGAAGGAGGATTTGGCCCATTCAAATCTATAATTTGTAAAACACCAACAGAAGGCTCAACAATGAAGCAATACGTATCTTTAAGAAATAGTGAAATACCAATTTTAACCTCCCCATCTCCGTTTGTTACTCGAGTTACAAGAGCAGGATCGTTTTTATTCGAAATGTCCAGCACATTAAAAGCACCAGGGGAGGTTACATAAGCATAATTTCCTTCAACTGCTATCCCTTGAGGACTTTTGAGTATGTAATCCGGAAAATTTGTTTTTCCAGCATGCTTGGGAAGTAATGGGTCGGATGCGTCTATTATTTCCAGATTATCAGTAAAAACATTAGTTAAGTATACGTATCCGTCAGATAAATATAGACTACTCGCACCCGAGATTACCGCTCCATCGACCCCGTTCTCTATACTAGATGCAATGAAGGGAGCAGCTGGATTAGAGATGTCTATAATCTGTAAAGCAGAGCTTGTAGAAAGATAGGCGTAGTTTTCTTTCACAACTACAGAAGTAGGGAGGATGCCTGTGGGAATGGAGGCCAAATGAGTTGGAGTCAATGGATTACTAATGTCCACAATCTCTAAGTTGCTATCGAAATAGTTACAAACAAAAGCGTAATTACCAGAAACGCACAGTGAATATGGATGGCCCAATACGGCCCCATTTTCACCATCCGATAGCGTGGATACATGAACGGGGTTGGTGGGGTCAGAGACATTGAGGATTTCTAGGGCCTGTCCCGAACTGCTTGCTACAAACGCCAAATCGTCAGTTACATACACCCCGCACGCGCCCTTCAAATTCGCTCCGTTTTGTCCGTCCAGAATTATGCCGGCAGGGCGAGGTTTATTCGGAACACTCACATCAATTACTGTCAACGAATTGCTGATAGAACAGGCTACATAGGCATAATCTCCTTGTACATAAACTGAACGAGCACCTCTCAACTTAACACTACCGTCCCCGTTCTTTATCGTTGCTTTATGAAAAGGTGCACTGGGATCAGAAACATCTACAATTTCAAGTGAAGCGCTATTGGTTGATAAAATATACGCGTTAGTACCTGAAGCAAGCACATATACAGGGAAATCAAGAACCGCATTTCCGCTTCCATTTTCTATGCTTCCCGCATGAACCGGATTAGTTGGGTCATCTATGTTAACTATCTCAAGTGCATTACTTCCGGTGCTTACAATGTAGGCATAGTCACCATCGACTGACACTGACATCGGGTACTTCATAAGTGCACCACCTACTCCATCCTGTATGCTTCCGGCA
>JAGUUF010000146.1 GCA_020063545.1 Cytophagales bacterium | reverse complement strand
CGTGTTGCCCGGCAAACGAATTAATTAAGGTAGTTTTTCAATAACCAGGTTGTGGTTGGTGTAAATGCATATATCGGCCGCAATGTTCAGGCTTTCGCGCACAATTTCTTCGGCACTCAGGGCAGGGGCATGCTTCTTAAGGGCAATGGCAGCCGACTGCGCATACATAGCCCCCGATCCAATGGCAGCTACTTCATTATCGGGTTCCAGCACATCACCTGTTCCGGATAAAATAAGCACTTCATCTTTACTAATAGCAATGAGCATGGATTCCAGCCTGCGCAGGTACCTATCCATCCGCCAGTCTTTTGCCAGTTCAATCGCAGCGCGTTTCATGTTGCCGCCATAGCTGTTCAGTTTTTCTTCAAACCGCTCCAACAGGGTAAACGCATCGGCTGTTGAGCCGGCAAACCCGGCTATTACTTTTCCATCCATCAGCTTGCGGATTTTCTTTACGTTGCTCTTTGCCACATAGTTGTTCATGGTAGCCTGCCCGTCAGCGCCTATGGCAACCTGGCCGTTGTGTTTTACGGCAATTACAGTAGTGGAATGGAGTTTTTTCATCAGGTTCCGGATCGGTATCAGATTAAAATCCTTACCGGATCTTCAAGCAATCCTTTCAGGGTTTTTAAAAAGGCTGCACCAACGGCACCATCCACAGCACGGTGGTCGCACGATAGGGTAACTTTCATTACGTTACCCGGAACAAGCTGTCCGTTTTTCACAATGGCTGTCTCCTTAATGCCGCCAACCGCCAGGATGCATGCATCGGGCGGGTTGATGATGGCAGTAAATTCTTCAATACCAAACATGCCGAGGTTGGAAATCGTAAACGTGCTTCCCTCCCAATCGCTGGGTTGTAATTTTTTATCGTGTGCTTTTTGAGCCAGGTCTTTCACTTCTGCAGCGATATGCGAAAGCGATTTATTGTCGGCAAACCGAACTACAGGCACAACCAAACCGTCTTTAACGGCAACCGCTACCCCAATGTGGATGTGATGATTCTTTCTGATCTTATCGCCCAGCCACGAAACATTTACATCGGGGTGCTGGCGAAGTGCTGAGGCAACGGCTTTCAGCACCATATCGTTAAAAGAAATTTTTACAGGACTTACTTCATTGATGCTCTTCCTGGCCTCTACTGCTTTGTCCATGTTAATTTCCATGGTGAGGTAGAAATGCGGGGCCGTGAATTTGCTTTCCGACAGCCTGCGTGCAATGGTTTTACGCATCTGCGAAACCGCCACCTCTTCAAAACTTTCCTGGCCCACCACGCTGGGCAACACTACCGGTGCCGTTGCCTTACCAACTGGTTCGCTGCCCGGCTTGTAATTTTCAACATCGCGTTTGGTAATCCTGCCCTGGTCGCCCGAGCCCGGAATTTTGCCAATATCATACCCCTTCTCTTTGGCAAGCCGTTTGGCAAGCGGTGACGCTTTAACCCGCCCGTTTGACTGACCTGACGAAGCAGGTTGCGGCTTACTTACCTGTGTTGACGGTGCGGCTGGTGCGGCAGACTTTCCTGCACTGCTTCCCGTACCCTTGGCCTGGTGCGCGTTGAGCAAGGTTTGCCAATCGGCACCCTTCTCGCCAATAATGGCCAGCACCCCGTTTACCGGGACTGATTTGCCTGCATCGGCACCAATGTACAAGAGGGTACCGGTGTTGTATGACTCATACTCCATGGTAGCCTTATCCGTTTCAATTTCGGCCAGTAATTCTCCGGATTTCACCGGGTCGCCCACTTTCTTATGCCAGGCGGCAATTACGCCTTCGCTCATCGTGTCGCTCATCTTGGGCATCAGCACAATCTCTGCTTTAATCGAAGATGTATCCATGGCCGGCTGAGGTTGTGATGCCGCTACTTCAGCCTTGGGCGATTCAGCTTTGCTGCCACCACTGTCGGCTGTCTGTTTGGCGCCTTCCAGCAAGGCCTTATAGTCTTCACCCTTTTTACCGATAATGGCCAGCACATCGTTTACCTTAACCGCTTGTCCTTCGTTTGCCCCAATGTACAGGATGGTCCCTTCATTGAAAGATTCATAGTCCATAGTGGCTTTATCGGTTTCAATCTCGGCCATCAGCTCGCCCGATTTCACCTGGTCGCCCACTTTCTTATGCCATTTGGCGATGACGCCTTCGGTCATCGTATCGCTCATTTTCGGCATGCGTACAATCTCCGCCATTCGAATAAAATGTTTTTAACGAGGTCAAAAATAGGGTTTAATACCCCTATTATCAAACATGATAAAACCTTAAAAGTTGACCGTGCCTAACAGAAACTCAATGGTTGAAACGGAATTGGGACGGATACCAAATGAATACCGGATGCCGATATCGAATTGCGGAAGAAACCTCAGAATATTAATATCCATTTTCAATTCGGCACCTACCGAAAGATAGGTGGTGCTGAAAGGCGGGTTCTGCCCGAACTGGCTTGTGCCAAATCCGTAATCAACAAAGGCATTGCCGCGAAGGCGTTGCACATTAACAATCGGCCCAACGGCAACATCGGGGTACCAGATGGGCAGGGTGTAATTGCCCGACATGGAGTAGAATTTCTGAAAGCGTGAAATGGGAATACCGCGGGGCAATGGAATTTGATTGGAAAAAATATAGTTATCCAACCCCTGACCGCTGACCCGTGCTTGTGGAATATACGTTTGCTGAAATGCCCAGTACCCCCACAGCGAATGATGCTTGGCTAAACCCGGGAAATATAAAACCGAGTAAAATGAAAATTGCCGCCCTGTAAAATCACTGCCTTTAAGTGTGTTGTAAACCGAAAGGTCAACGGTTTGCCCCCATTTGCTGTTGATATCCCGCCTGTTTCGCTTTAAAAGCCGGTAGGCCGAAATTCCAAAACGGTTAAAGAAAAGGTCTCCGTTGTCCTGATATGTTCTGAAAAAATATTGCGGATAGTTCGAAGGCAATACCCTGCCGCCACCATCAATACTGTTTTTAAATTCAGTTACCCGTGTAACACCCACATAATCAGAAACGGTAAAATTTCCGAAAAACCTTGAACTGGTTGTAAGTAACGGAATGCGCAATCCGGAATAAACAGTTTGCTCGTGCCAGGCGAAAGAAAGATTTTCAACAACGTTAAATGTAGTATCTGTACCAACAACCCGATCATAGACTATTTCACCCAGGTTGGCATTCCGGTTAGCAACCTGAACATCCACATCTACAATCGGGAACCAGTTCTGATAACTTACGCCTGCCCGCCATGCACCGGTTCGTTCGTTAATGTCATACAAATAGCCGGCCTTCCATTGTATTGTGCTCAGCACGTCCTGTGATACCAGGCCGATATCGGCTTGTGTGAGTGTGGTGTTAAAATAAGCGCCCCAGCTTACCGGGTTAATCACACCCGAAATTTTATGATAGCGTTTGCCTGCGTAACTCCTTTGCGGAAGGCTGTCCAGCAGGTCAGGCTTTCCCTCCTGCTCTGCCAGGTATTGATAAAATGATTTGGGCACGGGTGCGGGACGAAATTCAGGCCAGGCTAAGGTATCAAACGGAATTTTCGCCACATCAAAACCAACGCGGGTCTGTTCGTTGTAATAGATGGTCGTTCCATCAGGTGAAATAACCGGATTATACGCACCATACCGGCTTACGGTAACCTGTTTCCGCTGGCCGGTACGTAAATCCACAACAAAAATATCATCTGTTCCCGAAGCAGGTGAATTAAAGAACAACAAGTGCTTATACAACAGCGGGTGCCCGATGTTTTCATCTGTTGCAGCAAGAAGTTCCTCCTCCCTGCCGGTGCGCACATCAAAGGCAACCACTGCGCGACTGTTGTGCTTTGTTTTAAGCACCACAATTTTCTTTCCGTCATCCGACCACCGGGGCATAGAGTAAAATGCATCCGTAGTGCCGGCCAGTTTTTTAACAACATTTCCATGGGTATCAAGAATAAGCAGCGAAACCGTATAATCGGTTGCTGATTCAATCGTAACTATCCGGGTGGTATCAGGCGAAAGGGCAGCCCCCGCATACCGGGAATTGCGGCTCACAATTTTCAGTCGCTTTGTTGCATAGTCGTACATTTTAATAAGTGAGTAATTCACCCTTCGCCAACGCGGGTGAAACCCGTACTCATTCCATACCACGCGTGTACCGGCAGCGGAAAGCATGCCATTATCGTTTACGATACCCGGAGTAAACACGCGTTTATCCTTACCATTCCCGATCACCACAAACTGCTCAATATCCCCAATGCCGCGCTTCATGGCCAAAACCGAACCATCGGCCATTACCTGGGGATATTTGTAATCGGTGTACCCACTTCGCTTACTCGTTTCAAGGGCTTCAAAGCCTGAGGCAGTTAGGTTGCTCGCTGCTTCTTCCCACTCTTTTTTCAGGTCATCCGCCATGGCCCGGTACAAATCGGTAATGTGCATACCGGTTTCTTTATGAATGGCATTGGAAAACGCAAAGGGCCAAAACGGAAATTTCCATGCTCGTTGTGTAATCTTATCCCAAATGCGTGGATCACCGGTATGCTTTCGCAGGTATCCTACCATATGATATCCGAGCACATAATGATCGGGTATGGCGTGCCGGTATGACCGCAGGTATTGCTTGTGGTAATTGAACTCGCGGCCCTCCATCAAATTGGTTTTCATCAGCAGCCCGAAATTGGGAATGCGGCCCCTGCCGCTGTTGGTAAAAGCGGTTTCTGTGGCAACGGCATCGCCTTCCCAAAACCACATGGGCACGGCCATCTGCGAAACGCCCGCTAACGTTGCCGGTCCAAAGGCATAGTAAAGCCATTTACTCAACCCGGTACGCGCCCTGTCGAACTGCACCATATGGCGGTATTCATGCACGGCCAACTGGTTTAGCCAGTCCATGGTTCCGCTGAAATTATAATCCTGCGGGGGCATGGTAAAAAATTCCGACCGCCTGGGCAGCAGGCTGACAAAGCCATTGGCAATAGATGATTGGTTTTGCAGGATGACGGTAAACCTTCTGGGTGGCTTGCCCAGCGAGGCAGACTCAGGCATTCGGATATGCTCAAGCGTATTGGCCATACGCTGGGCCTGGGCCTCAAAACCCGGGATGTACAGCACCCGGAAGTTCGGGGTGGTAATCTGATTCCATTTCAGCGATGGCGGATTATTCTCCAGCACCTCCTGAGCGGAGGCACAGGTTGCTGTAAGAACCAATAAAATAAAACACGTTGAATACTTCATCTGTTAAACATGAAATATTCAACGCGATTAGCTTAAAAGCAACTGTTTGCTTTAAAAGTTGCTATTCCAGCAGTATCTCAAAATCTTTAAGGGCACTAACTTGAAAAAAGCCGAGCGCACCATTTGTTAAGTTGGTTCGAGGGCTTGCCGGTATAGGACCAAACATACCTCCGGCATCGTTGTTCAAAAGGCCCCATAAGTCGTTGTAAAATACGTAGCCCTGTCGGCTAAGGCTATAAAACTCCACTTTAGCCCAATCGCCAAGCTTGTAAAAAACCGGAGATGGCACCCCATCTATTTTTTCTCCCAATAGCTCATCATCGCTGCCATATATATCGCTATCGTTATAATATACAAGTGAATCATTACGGTAAAACTTAAAGAGGTAAAAATTGATTTCTTCCTGAGGCTCTCGCGCAAAGATTAACAGTTCATAAATTTTTCCTTTGTCTTTAGGGTCTTTTGCTTCCTCCGGATTCACGCGGTACTTAATGCTATCAATCGGTATAACATTCAAAAGTTTATCCTGCGCTTCAAATGTTTGTCCGTCTGCAACAACAGTCAGGTAATAGGTTCGTCCGATAACACCTGTAAATGGTGCTGCCGGCAGGTAAATACCTGCGCTGTCGGGGTGATCGTTAGGGTTATGCACAAATGGAAAAACGGTACCCAGGTCATCTTCAACTTCCACAAGGGCATCCGTTATTCTTGGCGTTTCACCGGAATCATAAAAACCAGCTGTGCGGGTAATTTTAACAAACTGCCTTCCGGGCCGGTCGGTAACCTGTGCCTCAATAACTACCTTTGGCGGAGCTTGCTTTAAATCAAGCAGCACGGTTTTTTCGCACGACCATACAGCAGGGGCTAGCAATACAACGTATATCCAGTTTCTCATCGTCATCAGAATTTAAAATTATAGGTAACCGAAGGAAGAATCGGGAACAGGTAAATCAGGCGGGCTTCCTTTTCAGTGCCATCGCCTATAACATTTCCGTCCTTATCTTGTTTGGTGCGCGTGTATATTGTAAACGGGTTTTGCCTGTTATATACATTATAGATTGCAAACACCCATTGCCCCTGCCATTTGCGTGACAGGTTTTTCCGGGGATTAAGCGTAACAGACAAATCGAGCCGATGAAAGGCAGGCAACAGGTAACCATTTCGGTCGGTAATTACATCAGGATTGTATGGGCCGTATTCATACTTACCGGCCGGCAGGGTAATGGGCCTTCCGGTGCTATAGGTAAAATTTGCACCGAACGTCCATTTTTGATTTACTTCATAAACTGCCTGCGCATTCACCACATTTCTCCGGTCGTGGTTAGCCCTGAAGGGTTTGCCGAGGTTAACACCCGGAATGTCGCGCATCACTTTGGATAAGGTATAGCTGACCATTCCGGTTAGTTTACCTTTGGTTTTGTTCACCATCCACTCCGAGCCATAGGACCAACTTCTCCCCTGCCGGTATTCTGTAGAAATGTCATCGTTAAAAAAAATCTCAGCATTGTCGGCAAAGTCGGTAACATTCCGGATGTCTTTATAAAACGCCTCAACCGAAAATTCATACATGTTATCATTGAAATTCCGGAAGTAACCTGCCGCTACCTGGTCAGCAATCTGGGGCTTGAGATAATAGCTACTCGGACTCCACGTGTTAAAGGGCACAGGCACCGTTGCGGCAGACATCAGGTGGGTGTTTTGCACCATGCGGTTGTACGATGCCTTCAGCGACTGCCCTGGTGCCAGCAGGTACCGCATGCTTAACCGGGGCTCAAGGTTAATGTAAGCTTTAATGGTTTCAAGCGTTTTGTAATGAAGGGTGTCCGTCCGCTCGATGTTCACGTTATCGGTTGGATCAGTATACAGGTACACCTGGCTTTTGCCCACATTCTGAAAGATGGACAGCCTGGCGCCATAATCAAGCGTTAGCTTATCGCCAACCCATTGCCGGTTGCTGATATAGAAAGCATGATCGAGAGCATACATGTGTTGTATTTCCACTACGTCAAAAATGGAGCCCGAGGTATTGGGCGCCACACGGCCTGGCGCGAAACGCCTTCCTGTAAGGTGGTATCCGAAAGTAAGTTCATTGTGGGCGTTAGCGGCATACGACAGGTCGGTTTTTACACTCAGTTCCTGCAAATCGGATATCCACTTAAAGCCCTGCACCGGATCCTTCAGCTCCAGTTTATAATCGAAGTTGCTGGCAATTACCGATACATTGGAAAACAGCCGGTCGTTAAACAAATGGTTCCAGCGGAATGTGCTGGTAAGGTTGCCCCATTGAAAACCGAAATCATCGCTGAAACTGAACACATCACGGCCACCGTACAAGGCCAGGAAGAACCGGTTTTTGTTGTTGTGGCGCCAGTTGATTTTTGCGTTGACATCGTAAAAATATACCAGGTTATCCTGGTCGGCTGCTTTAAGGAACACGTCAACATATGAACGCCTGGCCGATACAATGAACGAACTTTTTTCTTTGCGTAAGGGTCCTTCTATGGCGATTCGGCTTGCCAACGTTCCAATGCCTCCTGTAATATCCGTTTCCCGGTTGTTTCCATCTTTAGTACGTACATCAAGTATGCTGGATAACCTCCCGCCAAAGCGGGCAGGTATGCCTCCTTTATAGAGTTCCGAATCTTTAATCACATCGGCATTAAAAACCGAAAACAAGCCGAATAAATGAGATGGATCGTACACTGGCGCTTCATCGATTAAAATCAGGTTCTGGTCGGCACTGCCGCCCCGTACAAAAAATCCCGAGGTACCTTCTCCCGCGGAAATCACCCCGGGAAGCATTTGAATATTCTTAATAATATCAACTTCGCCAAAGAGCGCAGGCAATTTTCTGACCTGGCTCATGTTAAGTGTGTTTTTACTCATCTGTACGGCAATTACATTTTCATCAAGTGGTTTATCGGTTATTGTAATAGCCTCTATTACAAGAGCCTCACTTTGAAGGGTTATATTGCGGGCCACATTCTCGTTCAGATCAAGGGTTAAGGTTTGCGTTTTATACCCGATGTAGCTGAACTGTACTTCGTAAGTACCCCTCGGTAGACTAAGTGCATAAAAACCATACGCATTGGTTACCGTACCTGCCTTAAGCGATGGTATATACACCGAAACCCCTATCAGCTCCTCACCATTTTGGGCATCACGCACGAAGCCGTTAAGGGTAAAGTTTTGCTGGGCAAGAAGTTGAGATGAAATAACCAGTAATAGGAATGTAAACTTTTGCATTGAGTTGAATGGGTAAACAAAAACGGATATACGGCTAAACTGATAAGAAGGATTCAACAGTAGGGCTAATTAACCTTAAAATTTATCCTGCGCATACCAAACGGGCTTCTACTCTAAATTTGACTGAATCCGCAAAATTTTGATTTTTGCGCTATGTTCAGGAAACTTCGTGAGTTATACAGGGAATTCAAACCTTATGTGCGGGTTGACCTAATCATGTATGGCGTACTCGTATTGCTGATCATCCTGTATTTCATCGTAACCGCTTTATCGAAATAAAGAAGGCCGCTCCATGGCGGCCTTCTTATTATTGATTCAGCGAGGCTACTAAAATTTGTAATTCAGCTGAACTAAAAACATCGATCCCATTTGGCTGAACTGGGACCCATCATACGTTAGCACCGGGTAGCGGCCATTGAAGGTAATGTTATTAATCTGGTCCTTTACCTGAACAGGGTCGGCAAGTATGGATTCACCGGCCGGGTTTTCCGCTTTCAGTTTATACTCCGGAAATACATTCAACAGGTTCTGCAAGGTAAGCGATGCGCTGAACTGCGAAGTAATATTATAGATTATCCCGAGATCCGTTACCACATTGGGTGTAAACTCCAGGAACAAGTTCTCATCCAGGTCGGCATTGTTGAACGTGGTCTTACCAAACAGGGTATTGTTCAGGTTAAATGCAAACTTGCCAACAGCATAATCAAAACCAAGGATAAATTTCATCTTAGGCCTGCTGGTGGTAAGCAGCGATTCCTGCGTCTGGTTATAAATGTCATAGCCGAAGTTGTTGTTCAGCGATTGGTAACCGCCTACCAGTTCGTTTTCGATGGTGTAGTTACCCGCCAGGTTTACCGCCATCCGTCCATGGCCCAAAGGTAAGTTCCGGTAGCTGGCCACAATATCAATACCGCTGGTTTGGGTTTCAGCCGCATTGATGAAGAAACTGATATTGTCGATGGTTACCCCCTGGATCACATCGCTCACTTCGTTGCTGTAAATAATCCTGTCCTTTATGCGTATCTGGTAGTAGTCAACCGTTACCGACAAGTTGGAGTTGGGGTTAAAACCAAAGCCGAAGGATAGGTTGTTGGCCTTTTCAGCTTTCAGCCTCGGCACACCGATAAGGCGCGCTTCTTTGCTGAAGTTGTTGGCAAGCCCGGTGTTTACAATATCACCGCCCACAAACGAAGCTTGTGTTAGTGAAAGGTATTGCTGGTGAAGCGTGGGGGCCCGAAATCCCGTTGACACCGAGCCGCGCAACGTGAATACATCTGCTATCTTATAGCGCGAGGTGAGTTTGTACACATTGGCCGAACCAAAATCAGAATAGATTTCTGAACGGAATGTTCCGCCAATCAGGAAGTTCTCGGTAATATCCCACGTCAAATCAACATACGCTCCGAAGTTAAACCGGTTAGCCTTAATGGCATTGTTCTGCTGGAAGCCCGGAAACGAGTTGGCCCCTTCGCTGCTGTATGATGCGGTATCACCGGCAATCAACTCCCAGTTTTCCGAACGGAACTCTGAACCAATGGCAATAAAAAACCTGTCGGAAAGTGGTTTTGAAAAGTCAATATTTCCTACCATGTGATTGAAGGCAAACCCACCGGGTTTAAATGAGGTGGGACTGTTTTTTACCAGCGCGCGGTTAACGGTGTTATCAACCGTAAAGAGCATTTTGTTGCCGCCCACCGTTAAACTCATGTCTTGCTTCCATCCGCCCATATCAGCCGACCGGAAACCAATTGTTCCGTTGTAATCGCTCAGGTCACCATCAAACGAGGGCTGATAACCGATATATCCTTCATACAACCCGGCTGCTTTATCGGCCGCAAAGGCAGCCTGCACTGCGGCACCATTCGGGCCACCGGTGTAATCATCGCCTGTGTAATCAGGAGCACCGGGTATGCGTTTATGCAGCAAACCCTGGTCGATACGCCAATACGGCTGACGATAGTTTGCAAAACTTTTCGTTTTACGATAAACATAGGCTGCATTCGCATATACTTCAGAGTTAACGCCTACCGGTATGGCAGTATTAATCAGAAATTTAGCCGAAGTATTGTCAGGCGTTCCGTTTTTGTTCAAGCCATCCGGAAATCTTGCCAGAAATGCATTAACTCCTGCTTGGGCAGCAGGCGAACCATCAGTCAAATCGGTAAAATCCCGAGCCGGATCAATAGGATCTTTGCGAATGGCGGCTTCCTGGCGGTTGAAGGAAATGTTGTAGTTAATGAATCCTTTGTCGCCAAAGTTGGCTCCGCTGTTGTAATTAACGCCATAACCAACACCTCCATATTTAAATGTTGACCCGGAATTGACAGAAATCGTGGTCCCTTCATAGCGGTCTTTAAGGATTACGTTCATAACGCCCGCAATAGCATCTGAACCGTACTGGGCCGAAGCGCCATCGCGTAGAATTTCAACGCGCTTGATGGCATCCGTTGGAATAGCCGACAAATCCGCCCCGGTTTCTCCGCGGCCGGGCGAAGTCTGGGTATATACCAATGCAGTAAGATTTTTACGCTTGCCGTTTATCAGGATGAGCGTACGGCTCGGCCCCAGGTTTCTGATTTCATAGGGGTCGAAAAGGGAGGTCGCATCGTTTACCGGTGTATTAACCGTGTTAAATGACGGTACACGATACTGAAGGGCCTTATCAAAGGTAATCTGACCGGTGGTTTGCAGTTCCCTTACTGCCAGGTTATCAACAGGTAACGGGGTATCGGTAATGGTACGCTGCGGCCCGCGGCTACCTACGGCAATAACAATCTCCTGCAACTCGCTGGCCGAAGGCACAAGGACAATGGAAACCGTATTGGAAGGAGGGATAGTCACTTCCTGGGTTACATAGCCTACAAAAGACACAACCAGGGTATTAGCCGAAGCCGGCACCTGGAGGACAAAACGGCCGTTAGCATCGGTAGAGGTTCCGGTTGCGGTACCCCTTACCACAATGTTAACGCCTGAAAGAAGTGAGCCGTCAGCCTGGTCGGTAACTGTACCGGACACTTCCCGGGTTTGCGCCATGGCCTGTACCGAAACAAGCAACAGCAACATGAGTTTTGGTAAAACGTGTTTCATAAGTTGGTTTGGTTTAAGACAATAGGAAAGTTAGCTATCAAAAATCAAAAACCAACAAAAGCCCAAAGCTTTTTTACTGAAGTATCTCCCGTATGTTCTCCCTGATCTTCCGGGCCAGTTCATCGGTGGGCAGGTCGTTTACATCGCGGCCAAAGGGGTCTTCAATTTCTTCCGCAATCAGTTCAACGCTTAACAATACAAAGGAGATAAGCAGGACAGCAGGAATGGTAACATATTTGAATGTGGTAACGAACCCAAAAGGAAGGGTAATGATATAGGTAAAAACAAACTTCTTAATGTACATGCTGTACGAATACGGTATGGGCGTGTTCTTAATCCTTTCGCATGCCCCGATGATGTCAATAAAATCCTTTAACTCTTTGTCCAGGTTAAAGAACTGCTCACCGGTAAGGTTGCCGGCCTTGTACAGGTTGTTCACTTTACAGTACAGCATGCCCGCAATGGCATTGGGCTTATGGTTCTTTTCCTGAATCGATTCTACAAACCGGTCATCGGCAGGCTCCAGTTCAGTTACCTGCACGCCTTTGCGCAAATGCTCCTTCGAGGCAAACACAAAGTTGGGTATCATTTTCGAAAACCAGGCACGGCTTTCCCGATCTTCCCTGTCCAGGTAGGCATTCAGCTTCAATGCAAAATTGCGTGTACTGTTAACCATTGCGCCCCACAACTTCCTGCCTTCCCACCAGCGGTCGTAAGCGCTGTTTATGCGGAACACCAGAAACAAACCCAGCACGATACCCAACAGCGAGTGCAGGGCTGTTGTACTGGTAAATTCCTCCTTATCGGGATGGATGATTTCAAGGATTACGTAGCATACCCCGAAGGTGAAAAAGGCCATGAAAATCAGGGCCGGCAACAAGGTTTTCATTACAAACCGGCTGTATGAGTGGAATACAAGTGAAAACCAGGCTTTGGGGTTATACTGAATCATACCGCTGAAATCAGGCCCAAATAAAGGGGTTGAATTTTTTAATTCCAATTCCACGAAACCTCCGGCCGAAGTTTGCGTTTTTAATTCAAAACAATATCTTTGTAATATCATTTTAATATTATCGCTATGACACAGGAAAAAGACTACTCGCCCGCATCCGGTTATGTAATGTTGATTATCGTTCTGCTGCTGCTGGCAGCCGGAACATGGGGAATTATCGCCATGCGCAACCCGGTATTTGTATGGCCAATCGCCATTTCGCTGCTGCTGATGCCCGGATTCTTCTACATCAACCCAAACGCTTCTATGGTGCTGGTGCTGTTTGGCGATTACAAAGGCACGGTAAAAAAGAACGACTTTTACTGGGTAAATCCGCTGTTCAGCAAAAAATCCATTTCGCTAAGGGCACGAAATTTCGACAGCGAAAAAATAAAGGTAAACGATAAAGTGGGTAATCCCATCCAGATTGGCGTAATCCTGGT
>JAGUUF010000051.1 GCA_020063545.1 Cytophagales bacterium | reverse complement strand
GTGTTTATCTACCGGTACAAGGCAATCATAAAACCGAAATTTCAGTTATCGTTAGGCGGCCACCTGCCCGGGTTGAATTTTGTAACCCGGACGGTTATGATAAACGGTATCGAAGAGGAATTGTCGGTAGCCAGGCGGTTTCTGGCTGCAGAAATCATTCCGGTTTATAAAATATCAAGTCGTTCGAGTGTGGGGTTGTATTATTTGCGGGGCCACGGTTTTCAAAAGCACGGTCCACAAAATTCCAATTTCCTGTCGCTGCAGGGGAACTTCAGCAAAATCAAGCTGGCAGGTAAAACCTACTTCAGCTTTAATCCGCAAGTATTTTACCTTAAGGTTGATGAGGACGATGGTTTTTATATTAACGCAACCACAACATTTGGCATCCGTGATTTTCCGGTAACCATTTCCGGAATAGTAAACCAGGCCATTGAATCAACGATACCGGCACAGGATTTTGACTGGAGCATCAACCTGATTTATACCGTTGATAAACAATTCAGAACGAGGTAAAAAAGAACAATCAAATACCGAAGCAAAGAATTAACCTGAAACAACTGGCAGTTCTAAACCACCTCAACAATCCTTTACTTCTTCACCAACACCGCTTCGGTTAAAATAAAATTAACATGGTCAATATCATCGGAGTTAAGTTTAAGCTTACCCCGAACGGTAATCAGGTCATCGACCTGGAACTTACCCGGACTGGTTTTAAACGTTACCTCCGCGATGGACTCCGGCCCGCCACCCCCGCAGAAAAAACACTGGCTCATCGGGTATTTGGAAATAATAATGTAGTTGCCTTCTTCCGGAGCAAACGGTACATAGTAACCTTCCACCGTAATCTCCTTGCCCACTAGCGCCTTTAGTGCATCCGGAAAGTTTGGATAGAACAGGTACTCCCCGATTTTCTCATAATACTTCGGCTCAAACTTGGTTTTCGCAAACTCGTTCCAGGCATCAAACCTGGGGGTTTGAGCAAGTGCGGTTGGTGCAATCAGAAGTACTCCGGCTAAAAAAATAATGCTCTTGCTATTCATAAGTTGTTAGTGGTTAGTTGGTAGTTGGCGGTTAAATAATCGTTGCTAGTTTCCTGCCAGTACCTTTGAAATATCGGTGCGGTAAACCTGCCATGCAGGAATACACGCACACAGTACTCCCAACAACAAACTTCCCGCCAAAATTATCCATTCTTCCTGATACAACACGAAACTGGTTATTCCTGTTTTATGAATCTCTTCAATAAGTAAACCCATACTCCACACCACTGCATGCCCAAGAAAAATGCCGGCAACAGTACCCACCAGCGTTAAACTTATGCCCTCGGCAAGAATAGTGAAAACGAGTTTTAGCCGGGTGGCCCCCATCGTGCGCATAATGGCCAGGTCAAAGCGCCTTTCTTTAAGCGAGTTGTATAACGCGATAAAAATGCTTATCGCTGAAATAAAAATCAGCACATAGGCAAGCACCATCAGGGCATCGACCCCCACACCGAGAATGGTGAAAAGCCGGGCGGTTTCAAATGCCGGTGATGCGGCCTGCAGGCTGCTTTGCTGGTTAACGTACCGCGGCAACTGTATGGCACCCATGGGCGACCGGTATTGCAGCAATAGCGAGGTTAATTCAATTGTCGAATCTCCGGCTGCTACTGTTGGCACCAGCGTGGATGCCTTTTGAGTTGTATCGCCAACGCTGATGTAGTCAATCGCCAGGTCATGCACTTTCCACACACTCTCCACCGAAGTCAGGATAAGGTTATCCAGCACAGAACCCGTGGGCTTCATTATTCCAACTACCACAAAATCATGCTCTTCATGTTCATGCCCACCGGCCGAAAGGCCATGCGCACTGGCAAAAGTATCGCCCACGGAAAACCCGGTTAACGCGGCCACCTGGGCACCCAGGGTAACGTCCAGTTCTTTTTCAAACCATTTTCCTTCATTGAGTTCGGCATTGTACAGGGCGGGGTAATCGCGGTTGGTACCGATAATCCGGTAGGCCTGGTAGCTGTCGCCCAGCGCCATGGGGATAGCCTTTTTCACCAGCCGGTGCCGGGCAATTTTTTCTGCTTCGGCCAGGTTAATATTTCCGGTCGGAAAGTCAATATGAAAAATGGTGCAGAGAATCAGCTGCAGCGGGCTGCCCTTAGCCCCTACCACCAGGTCAATTCCCTTGGCATTCGATTGTATCTTTTCTTCTACCTGCCTGCTAAATAGGATGAGCACAACAATTACCGATATGCCCAGCGCGAGTAACAAACTGTTTAAAGCCGTGTTAAGCGGCTTTGCCTTCAGGTAACTCCACACCAAAATACCCAGGTTCATGTAGTTGAATTAAGGAATATGTGCTTTGGGATAATTGATTTGAGGCGCTGGTCGTGCGTGGCCACCACCAAAGCGGTTTTAGTTTCGCTGGCCGCCTGGAGCAACAGGTTAATTACCCGCTCACAATTTTTATCATCCAGTGCCGAGGTGGGCTCATCGGCCAGAATTACCGAAGGCCTGTTCAGCACTGCCCTTGCAATGGCTACGCGCTGCGCCTGTCCCTGGCTTATCTCCAACACACTTCGGTTCTGCTGATTGGTAAGGGATAAATGAGCCAATACTTCGTCAATCCGGTCGGGGCCGGCCGACACACCGGCAAGGTATGGAGCCAATTGCAGGTTTTGCTTTACCGTTAATGAACTGATAAGGTGGTTGCGCTGAAATACAAAACCAATCTTTTGGCCGCGCAGGTGATCAAGCTCCTGTTCCGACCGACCAGAAAGTTCGGTACCGTCAATCATAACTGAACCGGTGTAGCCGCGGAGCAAGCCTCCTAAAATATGAAGCAAGGTTGTTTTGCCGCTGCCCGAATCGCCCAGCAACAATACATGCTCACCGTTGCCGAGTTCAAAATCAGGAAATAATATCGGCTTTGCATGCGGATAACTGAACGAAAGATTTTTTACAGCAACCATCTTACCTCAAAAATAAAAGTCTGGCCGGGTAATCCAGCCAGACTTACCATTAATTAATCATTACTGCCGGCTATTGTTTAATGGGCTCGTAATCCTTAAACGGTGATAATGAAATTTTTTCCATCATCTCGCGGTATTGTTTCCAGGTGGTACTGAAAAAGTTGTTTACGCGCCTGGTTACTTCGGCAATTTTATCTTCGGCATGTTTGTAAACCCGCCTGTCGGTTTCACTAATCGGGTCGCGCGAGCGCGCCACATATCCAACGGCTGTTTGAATGTACGATACCGGGGTTGGATCGGGTGCACGCAAAATGCCCTGGCGGGTATCTACTTTGCCAAGAATAAAATCAAAAAGTGCATCAATTGAATCTTTCATGGCTTTTGTCTTGTCGGCTGCTTCTTTCAGGTCTAAGCGTTTGGCATCCTTAATCTTCTTTTCCAACTCCTCCACTACCTCTTTTGATTCACGCAGCCTGTCGGTAGCAGCCGTGGCTTTGGCGCGCAGGCTTTGCAGGTCTTTCAGCATGGCATACCGCTGCTCATACACACTAACCGGAACATTCATGCGCGGATCGGTTTTAACCGTAATGCTTGTAGAATCTTTTTGGTCGCCAAACGTGAGTCGCAGCTTATAGGTTCCGGGCAAAACAGGTGTACCGCCAAACCCTCCAAAGCCGCCACCGCCACCACCGGCCTGTTCACCGCGCGGCCTTTCGCGCGAAGGCTGGCGATCGGTGCGCTCATTGAGCATCCACGTCATGCGGTAAACCCCGTTTTCATCCGGTGCTTTTTGGCGAATGGTGTTCACCAGTTTTCCGCTGGCATTGAATACCTCCAGTTTTACCGAATCGTACTTAACAGTAGGCTTTGCTGCTGCCGGTGCAGCCGGTTTGGTTTCGGCTACCGGCTTTTTTGTTTTCGGGTCGATGGCAGGTTTTGTTTCTTCCTTTGGTGCAGCCGGTTTATTCACTGCGTAGGTAATCATGGCACCGGCCGGGCGGTTCTGCCCGTTGAAAACTGCATCGGCATCGAAGCGCGGGCCTGAAGGTTGCTGAATGGAAACCAGGTAAGCATCGGGTGGTGTAAACAACTGAACAGGTTTTGCGGGTGCCCCGCCTGCTTTTGCCATCTCGCGAAGCGGCCGGATGTCATCCAGCACATAAATTGCGCGGCCGAACGTACCGATTACCAGGTCGTGCTCACGCGGATGGATGATCAAGTCCATGGTGGGCACACCGGCCGGGTATCCATTGGTCCACCGTGTCCAGTTTTTACCTTCATCAATGCTTACGAACAACCCGTTTTCAGTACCTAAAAAGAGCAGTTTGGGTTCAACCGGATCCTGAACCACGCAAAGGGTAAAGTTGCTTTCGCCCACCTGGGCGGGAGCTACCAGGCTCTCCCAGGTTGCCCCGTAATCTTTGGTGCGGAACAGGTAGGGCTTGTAATCGAACATGCGGTAGTTGTTAACCACTACAAAGGCTTCTCCCGGATTTTTTAATGACGCCTGAATTTGAGGAACCCACGCACCTTTGGGCATACCTGTAATTTTTGCTGTTACATTCGTCCATGTTTTGCCTCCGTCCTGGGTAACCTGCACGTTGCCATCATCGGTACCGACCCATAGTACGCCTTGCTTTGCGGGGCTTGGTGCAATCGCTATTATGGTGCAGTGGTTCTCAGCCCCGGTGGCATCCATGGTAAGGCCCCCGCTTTCGTGTTGTTTTTGTTTGGATGGATCGTTGGTGGTCAGATCAGGCGAAATAATTTCCCATGTATCGCCTTTGTTGGATGATTTATGGAGAAACTGACTTCCGTAATAGATGGTTGCGTTGTTGTGCGGGTCTTGCGCCAGGGCGGCATTC
The DNA here is from genome assembly GCA_020063545.1 of Cytophagales bacterium. GTDB lineage: Bacteria > Bacteroidota > Bacteroidia > Cytophagales > Cyclobacteriaceae > UBA2336. The sequence goes on along the minus strand of JAGUUF010000051.1, from coordinate 4,609 downwards.
CAGTTAAACCGGAGTTTCATATTCGGATCGGGATGCGTAGGCCTGGTGTTTTTTGTAAAGCCGGTTTTCAGGTCGTAGCGCGCCAGGTTACCTCCCTGCGACATGGCATACCCGTAGCGTGCATCATCGGGATCAGGCGAAACATCAAAGCCATCACCAAAGTACATTTCCTGCCAGTAGGCGTTTCGAATGCCACCGTTTCGCCACACATAGGCGGGCCCTGCCCACGAGCCGTTATCCTGCATGCCGCCATACACATTATAAGGATGTTCCATGTCAACGTTAATATGGTAGAACTGCCCTACCGGGATGTTATCGGCAAACACCCAGGTTTTTCCCATGTCGCGCGAAATATTCAGACCTCCGTCATTGCCATCAATAATCAGGCTTGGATTTTCAGGATGAATCCACCAGGCGTGGTGATCAGGGTGAACACCGGACATCTGAAGCAAGGTGCGGAACGACTTGCCTCCATCCTCGCTAACACCTACGCGCGAATAAATGCTGTACAGCCGGTTCTCGTTTTTCGGATCAACATAGATCTCGTAGTAATAAAAGGGGCGATCGCCTATTTCTTCTTTGTCATTTACCTTCACCCACTTTTCACCACCGTCATCCGAACGGTACAGGGCGTTCTTCTTTGCTTCAATAAGTGCATAAACAACATTGGGTTTGCTGCGTGCAATAGCAAGGCCTATGCGGCCAAGCTCGCCTTCGGGCAGTCCTTCTTTACTCGTTAGCTTTTTCCAGGTTTTGCCGCCATCGTATGTAACGTGTAATCCTGATGACGGGCCACCCGACTTGAACGTCCAGGGCATCCTGCGATGCTCCCACATATTGGCAAAAAGTTTATTGGGGTTTGTCGGATCCATCACCAGTTCGGCACACCCCGTTTTGTTGTCAACAAACAGGATACGTTCCCAGGTAGCGCCACCATCGGTTGTTTTATACACACCGCGCTCAGGATGTTCGCCCCACGGAGAGCCGATAGCGCCCACATAAACCGTATTCGGGTTTTTCGGATCGATAATAATCCGGTGAATGTGACGCGTTTTTTCAAGGCCCATTTTTTTCCAGGTTTTGCCGCCATCGAATGTTTTATAAATACCATCGCCCCCGTTCAAACTGTTACGCGGGTTGCCTTCGCCTGTACCCACCCACACCACCGAAGGATTATCCTGCTGAATGGCAATGGCACCGATGGATTGGGTTGACTCCTTATCAAATACCGGTTCCCAGGTTACACCACCGCTTGTGGAAAGCCACACCCCACCGGAAGCCGCACCCGCGTAGATGATATCGGGATTGCTGATAACGGCATCAATGGCGGTTATCCTGCCACTCATGGCAGCCGGGCCAATGGCACGGGGCTTCATGCCTTTTAATTTTTCCATGTCGAGTTTTTGAGATACAGCCTGCAGCGAGGTGAGCAGGCAAACAACAAATGCGATTGTGGAGCGCAATGACTTCATACAGTTAGGTTTTATTCGCGTTAAAGATACCATATGGAACGGTCCTCAGGGCAAGGATATGATCAAAAAGAAAAATTTTAGGATGGGGTGCCTGAGCATTACATGAATGGCGCTCAGCGCACAAACATTACCTCCTTCACATCAAAGGTTTTCGTTATGCCATTCGTTACTATCTCAAGCCGGCCGTTATCATCCGTGCCGGTAATCGTTCCGGAAAATCGAATGCCTGAGCTTGAGAACAGGCGCTGTTCCCCAATCCAGTAAAGTCGTTCAAGGTATGCCGCCTTCGTTAATGCGTATTCCTTTCGTTCAAGCATGAGGTAGCGCGACTCAATACACCCGACAACCTGCTCAAAACATGTTTGTAAATCATATGTTTTAGCGGTGATCATCGTAAGCGATGCCGCCATGGGCAGTTCAAAGCTGGTTTGGTTAATATTAATGCCTATGCCCAGTATGGCATGCGAGATGAAATTACCTGTTACATGATTTTCGATCAGTATTCCGCAAACTTTTTTATCTCCGGCAAGCACATCGTTGGGCCACTTTATCCGCACTGCTTCTTCAGGCAACAAACTGCTCAGCCAATCGTGAATGCCGAGTGAAACCACCATGGTAAGAAGGGCCTGGTTTGCAATACGAAACGCTTTGGGTTTGATGATAATCGAAAACGTAAGGTTCCTGCCGGGTTCGGCCAGCCAGCGGTTTCCGCGCTGCCCCCTGCCTGCAGGTTGCGAATCCGTTATGATGATCGTTCCGTGGTCAATATCCTGCGTCTCCACCATCCTGTTGGCCTCACTGTTGGTAGAATGACATTCTGGCATATAAATAACCCGTTTCCCCATGAAAAGGGTATTGGCAGGAATTTTATACATGGAATTATTGTAGTTTTGCACGTAAACCGAAGATAGCGGAATGGCGAAAAAAAGAAAGGGTGGCAGTTCGGAAATACTTTGTGATGCCATCGTAAAAGGAATGCAGGAGAAAAAAGCCGCTGATATTCTGATTATGGACCTCCGGAAAGTAAAAAACGCTGTTGCCGATTTCTTTGTACTCTGCTCGGGCAGTTCGGATAAACAACTGGATGCCATTGCCGACTCGGTTGACCAGATGGTGTATAAACTGGTGAATGAAAACCCCTGGCACATCGAAGGAAAAAACAATAAAGAGTGGATGTTGCTCGACTACTTTGATGTGGTAGCCCACATTTTCAGGCACGACCGCAGGGAATACTTCGCACTGGAAAAACTCTGGGGCGATGCCGAAATGATTGAAGTGAACGAAGCCCCCGGAACAAACAGGGGGTAAAACCGTTATTGAACAGAAATGTCGGACGTTAAAAAAGACAACAACAAAATCATCCCCCCGAAACCGCCCAAGGGTAACTACCAGCTTTGGGTAATCCTGGTTACCGTAGCCATTGTTATGGGGGTAATGTATTTCAGCAACTCCACGGGCCTGCCCGAAATAAACCGCAGTGAGTTCGAGTCCATGATCAAGAGCCGCGACCTGAAACGCGTAGTGCTCATTAAAAATATGGACGTGCTGGAGATAACCCTCAACGCCAACGCGCTGCAAAATGCCAAGTATAAAGAGCGCCTGGAGAACAGCAGCCGCTTTGGTGTAAACGCCAACGGACCACACTTTAAAATGAAAGTTGGCACCATCGAATCGTTTATTACCGAGTACAAAGAATTAAATAAAGACATACCCCGTGCCGAACAGGTGGACCTGCAGTTTGAAGAACGCAGCGACTACTTCAGTGTATTGGTACAGTGGGGCTTCCTCTTCTTGCTGCTGTTCGGATTTTGGATGCTGATGCGCAGGATGACGGGCGGTGCCGGGCCGGGCGGACAGATTTTTAACATCGGCAAATCCAAAGCAGCCTTGTTCGATGCTGAAAACAAAGTAAAGATTACGTTCGAAGATGTGGCCGGCCTTGATGAGGCAAAAGAAGAAATTCAGGAGATCGTTGAGTTCTTAAAAAACCCGTCAAAGTTTACCAAGCTGGGCGGCAAAATTCCAAAAGGCGCATTGCTGGTCGGCCCTCCGGGTACCGGTAAAACCCTGCTGGCCAAAGCAGTTGCGGGCGAAGCAGCCGTTCCTTTCTTCTCGCTTTCGGGGTCCGACTTTGTTGAAATGTTTGTGGGCGTGGGTGCTGCACGTGTGCGCGACCTGTTTAAACAAGCCAAAGAAAAAGCTCCCTGCATCGTGTTCATTGACGAGATAGATGCCATCGGCCGCTCGCGCGGTCGTGGCCAGATGCCCGGTGCCAACGATGAACGCGAAAACACACTGAACTCGCTGCTGGTTGAAATGGATGGGTTTGCCACCGACTCGGGCGTTATCATCCTGGCAGCCACCAACCGCCCGGATGTGCTGGACTCCGCCCTGCTGCGGCCGGGCCGGTTCGACCGCCAGATAAGCATTGATAAACCCGACATTGTGGGCCGCGAAGCCATTTTCAAAGTTCACCTCAAGCCCATCAAGCTCGATCCGAATGTTGACATCAAAAAACTTTCGGCACAAACACCGGGTTTTGCCGGTGCCGAAATCGCCAACGTGTGCAACGAAGCCGCACTCATTGCAGCACGCAGAGATAAAAAGGCCGTGGACATGCAGGACTTCCAGGATGCGATTGACCGTGTGATTGGCGGGCTTGAAAAAAAGACCAAAATCATTTCACCGGAAGAAAAGAAAATCGTGGCCTACCACGAAGCCGGCCATGCCGTTGCAGGCTGGTTCCTGGAGCATGCCGACCCGCTGGTAAAGGTGAGCATCGTACCGCGTGGAGTTGCCGCTTTAGGTTACGCACAATACCTGCCGAAAGAACAATTCCTGTATCAAACCGAGCAACTGCTTGACGAAATGTGTATGGCCTTCGGAGGCCGCGCTGCCGAAGACCTGGTATTCGGAAAAATTTCAACCGGTGCGTTAAGCGACCTGGAACGCATTACCAAGATGGCGTACAGCATCGTGACTGTTTACGGAATGAACAAAGAAATCGGCAACATCTCCTTTTACGATTCCAAAGCAAACGATTACACCTTCCAGAAACCGTATTCCGAATCAACAGCCGAAAAAATCGATCGGGAAGTAAAGCGCATTGTTGACGAATGCTACGAACGCACCAAGGG
>JAGUUF010000232.1 GCA_020063545.1 Cytophagales bacterium | reverse complement strand
CAGCAACCGGGTACGGAAAGAAGATGCCGATGACGAACGGCTAACGACTTAAACCTGAAAATTGTACTTTTAGCCCAGTGTTTAAAAATGGAAGAGCGCATAACAAAACTACTCCAGGAAGTTCAGCAGTTTAGCGGGGCCGGCCGCGAAGCCGTGGAAACCTTCCGGTTAAAATTCATCAGCAAGAAAGGCGCTATCCATTCATTGTTTGATGAACTGAAAAAAGTGCCTGCCGAAGAGAAGAAGAAAGTCGGTAAAATCCTGAACGAATTAAAGCAGTCGGCCGAAGCCAAACTGGCCGCACTTGCACAAGCGCTGGAAAGCGAGCAGTCACCCGGCAGTGTGCCCGACCTTACCCTTCCGCCCATCCCAAACAAAACGGGTAACCTTCATCCGCTAACCCTTACCCGAAACCGGATTATCGAAATTTTTGAACGCCTCGGTTTTAATGTAGCCGATGGACCGGAGATTGAAGATGACTGGCACAACTTTACCGCCCTTAATTTTCCTGAAAATCACCCGGCCCGCGAAATGCAGGACACTTTTTTTGTTGCCAAAAATCCGGATGTACTGCTACGCACGCATACCTCCAACGTGCAAATCCGGATGATGACCAGCGGAAAGCCCCCCTTCCGGGCGATTATGCCGGGCCGTGTTTACCGCAACGAGGCCATCTCGGCCAGGGCGCATTGCTTCTTCCACCAGGTTGAAGGATTATACGTTGATCGCAACGTTGGCTTTGCCGATCTGAAACAAACCCTGTATCATTTTGCCAAAGAAATGTTCGGCAAGGATATTCAAATCCGTTTCCGGCCTTCCTTTTTTCCATTTACCGAGCCCAGTGCCGAAATTGACATCACCTGCCTCATCTGCAAGGGTGCCGGCTGCAACGTATGTAAGCAAACCGGTTGGGTGGAAATAGCCGGCTCGGGAATGGTGCATCCCAATGTGCTCCGAAACTGCAACATTGACCCGGAAGAATTTACGGGCTTTGCTTTCGGTATGGGCATTGAGCGGGTAGCCATGCTCCGTTACCAGATAAACGACTTACGCCTGTTCTCTGAAAACGACATTCGTTTCCTCAGGCAATTTCATACCGTCATCTGATGAATAGCAGCATCAAAACAATTGGCATTGCCGGGGCCGGTACCATGGGGCAGGGCATTGCCCAGGTTTGCGCCCTTGCGGGATACACGGTATTGCTTTACGATGTGTCGCAGGCATTGGCCGAAAAGGGAAAGCTTTCCATCGGCAACGCCCTTACCGGGTTAGTTGAAAAAGGCAGGCTGAAACCGGAGCAAAAAAACCTGGCCATAGCGAATATACAGGTGGTTGAAAAACTGAATGATCTGAAAGGAGACCTGATTATCGAAGCCGTTGCTGAAAACCTGCAGGTTAAACAACAACTTTTCAAAACACTGGAAGAAGTAAATCCTGCTGCTTCCATTCTTGCTACCAACACCTCTTCCATACCCGTTACACAAATTGCATCGGTATTAAAAAACCCTGCACGCTTTGCAGGCCTGCATTTTTTTAACCCGGCCCCGGTAATGAAACTGGTTGAAGTGATTAGCGGGGCGCTAACATCCGGTGAAACAGTAACGCGCCTCCTTGCCTTCACCGACAGCATTCAAAAAATTGCCGTGGTGGCAAACGACAGCCCGGGGTTTATCGTTAACCGGGTTGCCCGGCACTATTATGTGGAGGCGCTGAAACTGCTTGAAGAGCAAGTTGCCGACATCACTACAATGGATGCGTTGATGAAAGCGAGCGGGTTTAAGATGGGGCCCTTTGAACTGATGGACCTGATTGGCGTGGATACAAACTTTGCCGTTACCACATCCATCTACCATGCCTTTCACCAGGATCCGAAATTCAGGCCCAGCCGCATCCAGCAGCAAAAAGTAGATGCCGGGCACCACGGGCGGAAGAGCGGAAAGGGGTTTTATGATTACGACAAATAGCCTTTTAAAAATTTTTAAGAAATCGTTGTTGTACATCTTGCCGGTAGGTGTGCTGGGCACCTGCTCGCCCGATCTGTCGGATGACCCGATACCCCCGGCCACTTTTGCCGATATTTTTATAAACCTGAGTTTGCCCGAAAACCTGGTGCTCAACACCAACGGCAATTCAAAGTACTTCAGTGGCGGGGTGCGCGGCATCATTGTGCACCGCGTGAATGCCTCAACCTACCGCGCCTTCGAGCGCAATTGCTCGTTTCAGCCCAACAATGCGTGTGCAACGGTAGGTGTGCATGTGTCCACACTGTATATGGAGGATTCCTGCTGCGGTTCAACGTTCAACTTCAATGGCGACCCTACAGGCGGCCCGGCCTGGCGGCCACTTCGGCAATACCAGACGATTTTAAACGGAAATGAATTAACCGTTACCGATGAAGTGGTGAATTAGTACTGCCGTAAGCGGTAAATATTAGATGTAAGGTTTAATCTCATTTTGTTATATAATAAGTCATTAGCACATTCTTTTTAGCAATTACTGCCTACTGATTGGACTAGTAGGGATTAATTTATCGTGTAAGTTTTAGTCTTACTTTGCTCATATCAAGAATAAGCACAAGGTAATTTTATGTACATAAAATAATGACCCCAATGAAAGCCACTATTACCCCCCCCCCCAATGGAAATTTTACTTTCGAAACCAAATCATCAAATTTCTCTTTAGTACACTAACTTGTTTAATAATAGTTAGTAGATCTCTATCGCAAAATTCATTTCCTGAATACGGGAACGTTTCTATAACTACTGGCATTCTTAGTGTAAATACAAGTACGCCAGATGTAAATTCAAAAGTTGATGTTCAGGGGGCAGTGTACAGCAATGCCTTAGTTGTTCGGCCTTTCCAGAGAATTAGCAGTTATGAGAATTCATTTAATTTGAATTCTACGGTTCAGGGAAGATTTGACATTGGCCGCTATGCTCTAAATATGCAGTTTCCAATCAATGTGCCAATACTTAGCCTCTTTGAAGATGGGCAGGTTACAATTGGAACTGTTGCAAGGTCAATGTCAAGTAAATTAAAAGTTGAAAGCACTACATCATTAAGAACTGCACGTGCTCAGGCTGGTGTTCAGCTTACGGGAACAGGTGTTAGTGGTTCCAGTGGTGATTGGGATTATGGAGTATATGCAGAGGCTAATGGATACCTTAATTACAGTTACGCGCTTGTTGGGACTGCAGAAACAGGCAGTGGCATAGCCGTAGGAGTATTCGGTAAAGCACGAGCTTACAATGGTGGCGTAAGCTACGCAGGATACTTTAACGGAAATGTTGCTTATACCGGCACCCTTTCAAGGGCTTCTGATGCCAAATTAAAAGAAGAAATAAGGAGCATCTCCAATGGATTAGAACTGGTACTAAAACTTAAGCCCGTTGAATATAAATATAAGCAAATTACTGATGCCAGTTTTACTAAAACCAAACAAGCCGGTTTTATTGCACAGGAAGTATTTAGTATTCTGCCTCATGTTGTGACAAATGAGCAATTTGCTTTATTAAATACTGAGGAATCTGCTGATAAATCTTACCTCGGAATTGACTACATTAGCTTAATTCCATATTTAGTTTCTGCTATTCAAGAACAGCAAAAACTTATCAAAAAGCTATTAAACCAATCCACTGAGAATAACAAAGAATCTACCGATTTTGTTGATAACTATTTCACAGTTTACCCCAATCCAGGTATAAATGAAGTGGTAATTGAAATACAAGAGGACCTCCCTAAAACAAAATTGATTAAAATTTACAATGAATCGGGAGTGATTGTTTCTGATCTGGAGGTAAAGACCTCCTCTTTGGTTCTTAATACAACCGGATGGAAGAAAGGGACTTACTATGTTTGCCTAATGCTGAGTAACATCCCTGTTGAAACAAAAAGGCTATTACTGAAAAACTAATCCTATGAAACTCACAACCATTTCCGTCATCCTTTGTTTTATTACGGCTTCATCATTCTCCTGCGAAAAAGAGGAAACCGGCTACTGCCAGCCCATTGATCCGGCTACGGGATGCGGGTTAGAGTGCCGGCCAGGATTTACTGAATCGAAATGTAAAAAATTCAACAACGACAAAACGGAGGGCTACAATTGGGTGTTTCATGATGGTGATATTCCCTGCGTACCCGATCCGCCTAGCCCGGGCGGTGGTTGTTAACCCGTTTACCCCATCATCTTCTCAATCAATTCATCAATCGTAATGCCTTCAGCTTCGGCTTTGAAGTTGCGCACCATGCGGTGGCGCAGCACCGGCTTGGCTATAGCCTGAATGTCTTCAATATCGGGCGAGTACTTGCCGTTGAGCAGGGCGTTGCATTTGGCGCCAAGCACTAAAAACTGCGAAGCCCGCGGGCCTGCACCCCACTCCAGGTATTCGGTAGCTGCCGCTGAGCCGGCCGGTGTGTTGGGCCGGGTTTTATTTACCAACGTTACGGCATACTCAATTACGTTGTCGGGCACGGGCACCCTGCGCACCAGGTGCTGGTACGCATTGATGTCTTCGGCCGTGAGAATGGTGTTTACTTTTTTCGGCTCATCGGTGGTGGTATTCTTTACCACTTCCACTTCTTCTTTCATTGAAGGGTACGTGAGCAGAATATTAAACATGAACCGGTCGAGTTGCGCTTCGGGCAACGGGTAGGTTCCTTCCTGTTCAATGGGGTTTTGCGTGGCCAGCACAAAAAACGGTTTGGGCAATTCGTAGCGCACTCCGGCAATGGTTACTGCGTACTCCTGCATTGACTCCAGCAGGGCGGCCTGGGTTTTAGGTGGCGTCCGGTTAATCTCATCAGCAAGGATGATGTTGGCAAACACCGGGCCCTTTACAAACTTAAAGTTCCGTTCCTTATCCATGGTTTCGGCCCCAAGGATATCCG
>JAGUUF010000026.1 GCA_020063545.1 Cytophagales bacterium | reverse complement strand
TTGAACAGAATACCATCCATTATGCCCACCGGGGGTTGTGATACACCGTACAATACTGCACGTGCAGCAGGATCGGCAGGATTAACCTGGTTAATAGGGTCGGCAGCAGGGTTGGCAATGTGGTACTGAATCTTAAAGAAGTCGGAACTGTCTTTAAAGGTAAATTGATTGGTATACAGGTTGTTGAGGTAATCGTTCGAAGTGGGGTTAATCCCCGAGTTGGTGAAGTATTCAACCAGAACGTTACGCTGCTTTTCACCAATAAACACATTGTCGAACGCAAATCCGTCAAACGGTAAATCAGGCACACCATTAACGGGTGGTGGAGTACCGTTATCGTTATTGCTTCCAAAAGCAATTCGCAAAATAACCTTGTCACGCTCAATCATGGGGATCTGATCAAGGTTATGGCGTGCATTTTTCCAACCGCCTTGCCGGTCCGTCCAGCCGAACTGGCCAATCGGCTGAATGCCCGGGTTACCGGTAAGGGCTCGGCCATTGTACCAGTTAATACCAACACCGCTATCATCGCCAATGGTCTGCCAGGTTACTCCTCCATCAGTGGAGTACTGTAGCACAGCTCCATCAAAGCGGGATTCTGAATCAGCCCAGTAATCCAGCGAAATCATCGGTCGCTTTATTTGTGATAAATCAAGACACGGACCCAACACTGCAGAGCGTTCATTATTGTAATAACGAGCCTTATCCAGGCTTACGGAAAAGTTAGGGTTACTGCCAGTCCACCATGCATTGGTGCCGGACGAAGCAGAGTTAATAACATTACCACTTGGCAGACCGAATACCCAACTGGTGTCGGTTGCGGCACCACTAGCTTTCGAGCTAAACCATGAACCCTGACCTGCTTCAAAATCTTCAAAGTAGTTTGTTACAAGTGTAGGCGCTGAGTAATCGAGAATGGTCACTGTAATGGTGGTGTCTTTTAAACATCCGTCATTCGTAAGCACGGATAATCTTACATTTTTCTGACCAAAGGCATCATACCGATGACGTGGATTCTTGAATGTACCTGAAGTCCGCCCGGCATTGCTTTGTGCGGGAGGTACAGCATCGGTTGTTGCCTGGGCAGGGTAATTGTTTGTAACGGTAAATCCATCGCCAAACTGCCAATCATTTTGGATGATTGTACTGATACCGGCATCGGTGGCATCGGTGAACCGTGTATCATCGCCCTGGCAGAATTCACTCCAGGTAAAGTTTACTTTTGGTACCGGGCCAATCCGGATTGACTTAATGGTATCGTGGAAACATCCTTCAGTGGTAGTTACCCGAAGCCTAACCGGGTAAACGCCATCGCCAGGGAAACGGTACAGCGGTTCCTGTAAGGTATTTGTGGTCCCGGTGCCATCGTTAAACTCCCAAAACCAGCTTGCCAGCGTAGCACCATACGGATTTGGTGCTGTCATGAATGAAGACTCCAACATTACCGCGTCCACATCTTCGCAACTGTTGCCCGCATCAATAACTGCTTTGGGCGAGGCCGTTACGCGGATTGTACGGGTAACCGGGTTAGCCGCTCCAAGGCTATTAGTGAAAGTATAGGTTATAGGATAAACACCCGGAGGCAGCCCATCGGTATTAAGCCTGAATTTCTTGGTACCGGCTATATCGAAGGTTATCCGGCTGTTTACAATCGGATTGGTGCTGCTGAACACTGCCGCTTCGGGCGGTGTTAATGCGGTTATATCCGGAATTAACGGCTCTTCAATCAGGATTAGTTCACCCTGGTTGTTGCAAATATAGGCAACCGCAAATCCTAACGGATCAGGATTTTCCCGTTCAACCCTGAAATTGACAGCTGTAATCGGGTTAACAATCACAATCTTTTTAGGTACACTGAAACAACCGGTTAATGGATCCTGGTAAGTATACGTAATCACATTAGGCGGCTGCGGTGTAATGTTGGCGATTGACGGGAAGAACGTTAAGCCGGAAACACCAGGGCCGCTAAACACACCGCCAACGGGTACAGCAGCGAAAGTCAAATCTTCCGGAGGTTCATTTTCAGCATAAACCGATTTCAGCACAGTGGTAAACTGAACAGTGTTGAGTGTATCCCGCACGGCCACCATAACCTGGTCATTAACCGGGCCGCAAACTCCGGGTGGATCATTTGTTGTTAACGTAAAAATCATTGTCAGATTAGTAGCGGCCCGTTCTGAAGCATTCAGGGTGTATGACGTTACCGGGTTATTAATATTCCCATACTGGGCAGGTACACCACCGCTCCAGGTAACTGAAGTTGCCGATCCACTGAATGAACCGGTTAAATTAATATCGTCATACTCGCAAACTGCAAAGTCGGCCCCGGCAAAGACTTTAGGAACTTCATCAATGGTAACGAAATAATCAGCAGCTACACTTGTACAGGGCCCTGCACCATCCGGATCAAAAGCAGTCAACCGGAATACAAGCGTTTGACCAACATCAGCATGAATGGTGTCATAAACAGCAGTAACATTAAGGCCGGTAATACTGCTTACAGACAGGGTACCTCCTCCGGTTACCAGGCTCCACGCTCCGCTGGATGCACTGCCGCCTATTGTACCGGATAGGTTGATACGCTGCGGCTCGCAAACAATGGCAGGCAGCGGCACCGAAGCAATAGCTGCACGGTTAACGTTGAGTGTAAACTGGCTTTGTACCGGTGAACATACGGCCGAAATGCTGGTAACGGTAAGCGTAAACGTAATCGTAGTGTTTACATCGGACGGATGCACGGTGTAAACCGGGTTGATAATGGTATTACTACTCAGGGAACCTGCACCGGTATGCGTCCAAAGTATTGTACCGTTGGCAAAACTGGCCGGGGATGTGCGTGAAGCAAAGCTGAATGTCGGAGTTCCTTCGCACACGGCATCGTTGTTTCCGGCAAAAGCTACGGGTCCGGGCGTGATAGTCAGGTCCATAACATCAAATACCGATGTACAGCTACCGTTTCCTAACGCTGTAAGTGTAAAAGTTACTGTTCCTGTTTCAACAGGCGTAGCGATGTAAGTCGGAGTCAGTGTATTGCCATTAAACAAAGTTCCAGTTCCGGAATGCGACCAAACAAGTGAACTGTAATTGGATGCAGAGGCCGGAATTGTCTGACTTGAAAAGCTAAACGTACCTCCCTGACAAATTTCCGCATCGCTGCCCGCATTTACGGTGGGCGATGGCGTGATGGTCAATACCATCTGGTCGTTCACGGCCACGCAACTGCCGTTGCCGTTGGCCGTAAGCGTAAAGGTTACCGGCCCCGTCTCCCCTACACCAGGGGTGTAGACCGGGGTAAGTGTGGTCGCTCCTGCCAACACTCCTGTGCCGGTGTGTGTCCACAGCAGGGATGAAAAGTTCGTGGCCGATGCCGGTATGCTCTGCCCGCTGAAGTTGAACACAACACCCTGGCAGGTCTCCGAATCGCTGCCTGCGTTTACGGTGGGCGATGGCGTGATGGTCAATACCATCTGGTCGTTCACGGCCACGCAACTGCCGTTGCCGCTGGCCGTCAGCGTAAAGGTTACTGTGCCCGTC
>JAGUUF010000088.1 GCA_020063545.1 Cytophagales bacterium | reverse complement strand
TAATTTACAGCCGGTGGACCTGGCAACCATTGTTAAAGTAGCCGGCAGGGCCGAACCGAAGCTGACCAAGTTGTATGTAGAGTTGATTCGGGTATTGTAGGTTAATTCTTAATTACTTCGTTGAGGTATTCCAGCACAAGGTCGCGGCCCATGACTAACTCAATGGGTTCAGGAATAATTTCAACATCGGGCTTCACGCCATGCATTGAGCCATCGCTGCAGGGATGAACAAATTTCTTGTAGCTGCAACCGGCAGCCAGCTTGGTGTTGGGTAATTGCACGGGGATGACATCTCCAAATGCGGTAAGCACACCCCCGGTTTCTTCGCCAACTACTGTTCCCATGTTGTAGCAACTAAACGCAGCGGCCAGCATGTTGGCGCTGGAGAAGGTATAGTGACCCACCAGTAAGTACGTTTGGCCCCTGAATTTCAACGGCTCGTTTTTTGGCGTGATCAATTTCTTCATTTCGATAACCTGGATTTTACCCGGTTTTCCGAATGCATAGTTACGGGCTTGCTTATGAAATACAGCAAACGGCAACAGCGGATACATGTACCATTTAACATGCCGCTTTCGGAAGTAGCGCTTCATTTCGTTACTGGCTTTTACCTCCATCCGGTCCACCTGCCGGTAGGGTTTGTCGGTTATGTAATTGAAGAGCATGTCGCCTAACTGCGAGTTGCCGCCACCGTTGTTGCGCAGGTCAATGGCCAGGTGCTGAATGTTTTGGCTGCGGATAACCTGAAAGGCGGAATCCAGAAATTTGGCGAAACGGTTTTTATCCATCATTGATCGGAAGTCAATCACGGCAAACTTTTCAGGCGTAATGTAGAGGGAGTACGGTTTAACAACCCGGTTTACCGATTGTTGAAGGGCAACGGCCTGAAATCGGGCAGAGGTAATTCCTTCGATGTGTTTTCTTACGGGCTGATCATTTACAATCAGTTCAAGGTCGTAGTCATCAGCATATCCCAAAACATTCCACAACAGGCTTCTGAACGATCGCTGAACGCGGATATCCCGGTAAAAAGTCAGTTCGGCACTGATGTACGGCCTGAGTTGGTCAAGCAATTCAGGTGCAGGCAATCCGTTTATCGAAACAATTTCGGAAACTCCGGAAAGGGTGGAGTCGCTGCTGTAATTTTTTGTTATAAATATCCGGTTATTACGGATGAGTACTTCAAATGGAAATACCCTGCCACCCTGTTCCAGAAATTCAGTTCGTTCTTCAGTCGGAAAATACACTGAAGTATGCCCATCACCCAGGCGGGTTATTAACGGAATAAGTTTTCGGGCAAACTCAAGGCGGGTAATGGGTTTGGTTAAATCCTGCTCCAGTTGTTCTACATCCCGGTAAATTTCCTCCTTCGAAATGTGTGCATACAGGTCCGGATGAATATTCTCCAGTGTTTTAATCAGAAAGCGAATGTCGTACTTCAGTTCAGCTGGCGAGAATTTTTTTTCAGAAAAATCATCCTGCGAAAACCCCGGGGTTGTAAGTAAAAGAATTACTAATGAGAAAACCCTGGCCATATCCATACAATTGACTGCTAATGACAAGACCCCTAACGGAAGGTTGCCTGTAAGGTTACTGCCTTTTTAAGGAATTGTCAGCCACTGATCTTTTTCTTTAAATAGTCGGCAGTATAGCTTCCCTTTGCTTTCTTCACCATATCCTCGGGTGTTCCGGCAAAGAGTACCAGCCCGCCTTTTTTCTCGCCTCCTTCAGGCCCCAGGTCAATAATCCAGTCGGCACACTTTATTACTTCCAGGTTGTGTTCAATCACGATTACGGTGTGGCCCTGATCCACCAGGGCATTGATGGCCTTGAGCAGCTTGGCAATGTCGTGAAAGTGTAAGCCGGTGGTAGGCTCATCAAAAATGAAAAGGATTTGGCCTTCGGAAGAATTTTTTCCAAGGAAGGAGGCCAGTTTTACGCGTTGTGCCTCGCCACCGCTGAGCGTATTGGATGACTGACCGAGTTTTACATAGCCCATGCCTACATCGAACAGCGGCTGAATTTTTTCGTAAATTGATTTATTGTCCTTAAAAAATTCGAGGCCTTCTTCAACGGTCATGTCCAGTACATCGGCAATATTCTTTCCGTTGTACTCAATTTCAAGTATCTCCTGCTTAAAGCGTTTGCCATGGCAACTTTCGCATTTCAGAAAAATGTCGGCCATGAATTGCATCTCCACTTTAATTTCACCCTCTCCTTCGCAGGTTTCGCACCGGCCGCCTTCCACATTAAATGAAAAGTGCGAAGGCTTGTACCCGCGCTGTTTGGAAACCGATTGTTCGGCATAAAGTTGCCGAATGGCATCGTAGGCTTTTACGTATGAGATGGGATTGGAGCGTGAAGATTTACCGATCGGGTTCTGATCCACAAATTCAACCTGGGTAATGCGGGCCATGTCACCTTCCAGCCGGTCGTACTTACCGGGTGTTTCGCCCACCGAACCGCTCATGCGGCCCAGGGCGGGGTAGAGAATTTTTTTTACCAGGGTTGATTTACCCGAGCCGCTAACACCCGTAACCACCGTAAGCACACCCAGCGGAAATTTTATCGTGAGGTTTTTTAAATTGTTTTCACGCGCGCCAACAACCGTTACCGAATCCTTCCATTTCCTTCGCCTGGCAGGTACTTCAATCTTATCTTTCCCGGTAAGGTAGTTGGTGGTGTGTGAAATGATTTTACCGTTCAGGTCTTTAATTGACCCCTGAAAAACGAGTTGCCCTCCGTGGGTACCGGCATCAGGCCCGATGTCAATAATCTGGTCGGCCGCCCGCATGATTTCCTCTTCATGTTCAACCACAATTACCGTGTTGCCCAGGTCACGCAACGATTTCAATACGTCAACCATCCGGCTGGTGTCGCGCGGGTGCAACCCGATGCTCGGTTCGTCCATAATGTACATGGAGCCCACCAAAGCACTTCCGAGGGAGGTAGCCAGTTTTATCCGTTGGTACTCGCCACCGGAGAGCGTTGAGGTAAGCCGGTTAAGTGTTAAATAGCCGAGGCCTACCTTTACCAGGTAATCCAACCGGGTTTTAATTTCGGTAAGAATCCGTTCAGAAACTTTCCGGTCGTAGTCGGGTAATTTTAGTTTATCAAAAAACACAAGCACATCCTCTACCGGCATCAGCACCAGGTCGGTAATGGAAGTGTTGGCAATTTTTACATACTGCGCGTCTTTGCGCAGCCGGGTGCCTTTGCAATCGGGGCAGGTGGTTCTGCCGCGGTATCGCGACAGCATAACGCGGTACTGAATTTTATGGAGTTTCGATTCAACGTATTTGAAAAACCCGTTGATGCCATCGAAATACTCGTTACCCGTCCACAGCAGTTCCTGCTCTTTTTTCGTCAGTTCGTTATAGGGCCGGTGAATGGGAAAATTGAATTTGATTCCGTTCTTCAGCAAGGGCTTAAGCCATTCGCTCATCGCTTCGCTGCGCCACGGGGCTATAGCCCCTTCGTAAACGGAAAGGGATTTGTCGGGAATGACCAGGTCTTCATCAATACCCAGAATTTTGCCAAACCCTTCGCAGGTGCGGCACGCGCCATACGGATTATTAAAGCTGAAGAAGTTAACGGAAGGCTCGGTGAATTTTATTCCGTCCAGTTCGAAGCGGTCGGAGAAGTGCATGGGCTTTTGCCCTTGTACGTGCACCACGCATTCGTCATGGCCTTCGTAGAATGCAGTTTGCACCGAATCGCCAAGCCGGTAAATGGTATCTTCATCGGTGGGGTTAACAGCCAGCCGGTCAATAAGGATATGCAGGTTCCGCTCACCCCCGGCTCCTTTCCCTCTGGAGGGGGGAGATTTGACCAGGTCTTCGATGAACGCTGGTTCGCCATCAATCAACATTCGTGCAAAGCCTTTGCTCAGCAGCAGGTTTAATTCGTCTTTTAATTTCTTGCCTTTTTTAACAGCCAGGGGTGCTGCAATCATCACACGGGTGCCGGGTGCAAGGGTGCTGATGGCATTGACCACATCTGTAACGGAGTCGCGTTTTACTTCTTTGCCGCTAACGGGCGAATACGTTTTGCCGATGCGCGCAAACAGCAGTTTCAGGTAATCGTACACTTCGGTGGTTGTGCCAACCGTAGATCGCGGATTGCGGGTGTTTACTTTTTGTTCAATGGCAATGGCAGGCGATACGCCCCGTATATAATCCACATCGGGTTTCTCCATGCGCCCCAGAAACTGCCGGGCATAGGCGCTCAGGCTCTCCACATACATGCGTTGCCCTTCGGCAAACAGGGTATCGAAGGCAAGAGAAGATTTTCCCGATCCCGAAAGCCCTGTAATAACCACCAGTTTGTTTCGGGGGATGGCCACACTCAGGTTCTTCAGGTTGTTAACCCGTGCCCGTTTAATGATGATGTATTCTTTCGGATCGAGGCTGTCAAGAGCGGAATCGGAGAGTAAAGGCGGAGTGGTCACGGGGCAATTTAACCGGTTTACTTAACCGAAAGCAAAACACCATCGCGATGGATGGTGTTCTGCGTTGAACAATATTTTATGTTGTTTTAGTTGTCAAAATCAGGGTCGTAGCTGGCTTCGTGCCCGCTTTTGCGGGTGCCGCCTTCCTCATCAAACGAATCGGCCTCATCACCGGTTGAAAATTCATCCTCCGATGAAAAATCGTCATCATCGTCCCCGGAATTATCGAATTCCTGTGGTCCGGCAGGTTCCATTTCGTACTCCC
>JAGUUF010000129.1 GCA_020063545.1 Cytophagales bacterium | reverse complement strand
TACAATCTCCCGTATGGCCTCTGCCTTTTTTATCGGATCGTTAACCGGTCCTGCCGCGTACAGGTCTGTCTTAAACGAAATAAAGTCGCGCGTGTTGGTTTTCAGGTAGTGCTGAAAATCGGTGCTGCACATTTTGCGCGAATAACTGTCGGGATCTTCCCCATCGGGCAGCAGCACCACCCGCACGTTCAGGCCGCCTTTCAGAATTAAGTCAATTCCACGCAGGGCGGCTTTTACACCGGCTGCATCACCATCAAATAATACTGTTACATTCTCGGTAAACCTGCGCACCAGCCTCACCTGCTCTTCGGTAAGTGCTGTTCCGGAGGAAGCCACCACATTTTCAACACCGGCCTGGTGCAGCGAAATTACATCGGTATATCCTTCAACCAGGTAGCAGAACTCGTGTTTGCGTATTTCGTTTTTGGCCTGGTACAACCCGTACAAAACGTTGCTCTTGTGATAGATTTCCGTTTCGGGAGAGTTAATGTATTTGGGCTGATCTTTTTCTTTCGACAGTATCCGCGCCCCGAAAGCAATTACTTTGCCTGCCAGGTTGTGCACCGGAAAAATTACCCTGCCCCGAAAGCGATCGTACCGCTTGCGGTGCCCATCATCCTTTACAATAACCAGACCGGCTTTTTCGAGTATCTCCGAACTGAACCCGCTTTGCAGCGCATGCTTTTCAAAATGATCCCACTCGTTGAGGCTGTAGCCCAAATCGAATTTATCAAGGGTGCGATCGTTAAAACCGCGTTCGCGGAAGTAGCTCAGGCCGATGCTGCGGCCTTCTTCATGATTGCGCAACAGGTTTTTGAAGTACTCTTTCGCAAAATTCATTACGATATACAGGCTGTCGCGTTGGTTTTGCGAGGCCTGATCTTCGGCCGTTTGTACTTCCTCTTTTATCTCAACCCCGTACTTTTTGGCCAGGTAGCGGATGGCCTCCAGGTAGCCAAGACCTTCGTGCTCCATTACAAAGGTAATGGCATCGCCACCCTTGCCGCTGCTGAAATCCTTGAAAATTCCTTTTGACGGAACCACATAAAACGAAGGTGTTTTTTCGTTGGTAAACGGGCTCAGGGCCTTGTAGTTCTGGCCCGACCGTTTCAGCGACACGAAATCGCTCACCACATCGTAAATATCCATGCGGCTCTTAACTTCATCAATGGTGCTGCGCGAAATCATGGGCCTCAAAGATACTTTTTCCCTACCTCCCCTGAAACCTCGTTTTGTAAACTTTGTTTTAGGATTGATTGTGGCCTAAATTGACGGCCAAATTAACCCATGGCGATTACAAAAGACGATATTCTGAAGGCTCTTGGCACCGTAGAAGACCCCGATTTAAAGCGCGACCTGGTGAGCCTGGGCATGATACGCGATGTTTCCGTAACCGATGCCGGCATTTCATTTACCGTAGTGCTTACAACTCCTGCCTGCCCGCTGAAAGAAAAGATACGGCAGGATTGCCTTGAGGCTGTAACCCCGATAGCCGGGGCGCTGCCGGTGGACATTTCGGTGACTTCCACAGTTACCTCTTCGCGCAGCCAGGAGCCGCTGTTGCCCCAGGTAAAAAACATTGTGGCCATCGCATCGGGCAAGGGAGGCGTTGGCAAGTCAACCGTAACAACCAACCTGGCGGTGGCCCTCGCGCAAAGCGGGGCAAAGGTCGGCCTGATTGATGCCGACATCTTCGGGCCATCCATACCCACCATGTTCAATTGCGAATTTGAACAACCTGCAGTTGAAGCGGTAAATGGAAAAAATATGATTGTTCCGCTTGAACAATATGGAGTAAAACTCATGTCCATCGGCTTTCTTGCTCCACCCGACAGCGCAGTGGTGTGGCGCGGTCCCATGGCCAGTTCGGCACTTAAACAATTTTTCAGCGAAACACTATGGGGTGACCTTGATTACCTGCTGATTGACCTGCCACCCGGCACCAGCGACATTCATCTCACACTTGTTCAAACCGTGCCGGTTACCGGGGCAGTGATTGTAACCACACCGCAAAAAGTTGCGCTTGCCGATGCCCGGAAAGCCGTAGCCATGTTCAGGCAGCCGCAGATAAATGTACCTGTACTCGGCATTGTTGAAAACATGGCATGGTTTACACCGGAAGAACTTCCGCAAAACCGGTATCATATTTTCGGTAAGGAAGGCGGAAAGAACTTATCGGAAAAACATAACGTTCCGTTACTTGGGCAGATACCGCTGGTTCAAGGTATTCGTGAAAGCGGTGACAGCGGCTTGCCGGCAGTAATGAAAGAAGGCGAAACCGCAAAGGCATTTCGGGCACTGGCCGAAATGCTGGCACGGCAAATTGCAATCAGAAATGCTAATTTTGACAAAACAAACCGCGTTGAACTGAAAACCGCATGAGCAAACGCATGACCGATCTTGCCCAGCGCATCGAAGCTTCGCTTGATTCCATCCGCCCTTACCTGGAAGCCGATGGCGGTAATGTTAAGCTATCTCAAATAACCGATGACCACATTGTAAAACTTGAGTTTGTTGGCGCCTGCGGTACCTGCCCCATGTCAACCATGACCTTCAAAGCCGGGGTTGAAGAAGCCATTAAGAAAGCCGTACCGGAAATAAAGGGCATTGAAGTGATTAACCTTACGGTGAATTAAGATTCATTTGGGTTACTCTGCTTATCTTTGGCTTATCCATATTTTGTAACGAGGCCACGTGGTAAAACTAATCCCGGTTTATTTTTTCCTGATTTTTATGCTGAGCCCCGCTTGGGCACAGCAACGCTGCGGCACCGTTGAGTACATGCAATGGCTGCGCAACGAAGGAAAGATTAAACAAACCGATGCCCAGTTTGAACAGTGGCTGCAACAAAAGAAAAGTTTACAGTTACAGCAGCAGCAAGGAGCACGCCAGCAGGCAGGCCCTTACCAGGTTCCGGTTGTCGTGCACGTTATTCACAACGGTGAGCCTATAGGTACAGGAAGAAACATTTCTGATGCTCAAATCCTTTCGCAGATTGATGTGATCAATAAAGACTTTCAGCGCCTGAATACCGATGCAGGAAACACCCCGCCCCTGTTTGCGCCTGTTGCGGGAAGCATGGATATTGAATTTGTATTGGCACAGCGTGATCCGAATGGCTTACCCACTACGGGTATTGTGCGGGTAAACGGTGGGCAGTCTTCCTGGTCACTTTCCCAGGAAACAACATTCAAGGCATTAAGTTACTGGCCTGCCGAAGATTACCTCAACATCTGGGTTTTGAATTTTTCGGGTGGCTTTATCGGGTATGCCCAGTTTCCGGTTTCAACCCTGCCCGGGCTGGAAGATTACCTGGACGGCCTTGCCGAAACCGATGGTGTGGTAGTTGATTACCAGGCTTTCGGATCAGTTGATTACGGAAGTTTTGATCTCGATCCGAACTTCAACAAAGGCCGCACACTTACGCATGAGCTTGGCCACTTCTTCGGCCTACGCCACATCTGGGGAGATGCTGTTTGCGGTACGGATTACGTTGACGATACCCCATTGCAACGGTTCGAAACCTCCGGATGCCCGGCACATCCTGCATCTACGGTGTGTGGTACATCCATTATTAAAATGTTCCAAAACTACCTCGACTACACCAACGATGGGTGCATGAACCTGTTCACACAAGGGCAGGTTGCGCGCATGGAACTTATTCTTGATGATCCATCCGTGCCGCGCAGGAATAGCCTGCTGACATCGCCCGGATTGCTGCCGCCTGATTGCGGAGTACTCGATGCTGCCATTACAGAAAAAATTACCCCCGGCCCGGTAACCTGCAAAAACAACCCGCCACTAAAAGTAAAAGTACGCAACTACAGTTGCGACCCCATTACCAGTTTAAAACTCAATTATTCAGTTAACGGCAGTTCACCGCTCACAACAATCTTTATAGGTCTTAACCTTGCCCCTAACGCCCTTGCTGAGCTAACCCTCGGCACAACATCACTATCGGCCGGGTTAAATTCAGTAACCGCAACGGTTGTTGAAGTAAACGGAACACCTGACGGCCGGCCTGAAAACAGCACCTTCACCACAAGTGTACTGGTTGACAATAGCCGTGATCGGATACCCTTGCGCGAAAATTTCAATGATCTGTCGTGGGCCGTAATAAACCCTACTGATGGAACATTGTGGACACTGAATCCCACCAACTTCGCGCAGTCTGCCTCCTTCCGCGCCTTCGATGCACCTGATGGCCCGAATGAATCGTGGCTTACCACACCGGTGCTTGATTTCCGCAGCGCATCAACGGCCAGTATGTTTTTTGACCTGTCGTACGCCTGGAATGGCAGCCAGAACGACCGGCTGCGCATTCTGGCTTCGCAGGATTGCGGCAACACCTATCAAAACCTTACGCCCACACCATTCGATAAAAGCGGCCTGCAACTGGCCAACGCCATCTCAACAGAATCCTGGCAGCCAGTGGCCACGTCCGACTGGCAACTGCGGAAATATGTTAACCTGTCGGCTTATGCCGGAAAGGATGACATCCGACTGGCCTTCGTATTTTCCAACAAGAACGGCAACAACATTTACCTTGACAATATTGAATTTTTTGTTTCCAATAATCCGCAGCCTGTTGATATTGGCGATGATCTCTATTCAGTTTACTGGCACAGCAATTTCGAGGCATCGGTAACCTTTAACCTGCCCGAGCGCAGCTCGGTGCGGATAGATGTGTTGGATGTTATGGGGCGTTCTTTTATCAGCACAACTGCACCCGATATCCTGAATCAGACTTTTCCGATTGACATCGGTAATGTGGCTGAAGGAATATACATCCTTCGCGTTCAAATCGGTTCTGAATTTTATGCCACGAAGTTCTTTCTGTCGCGGTAAGCGACCTCCCGGATGAGGCAGAAATGCTTATCTTTGAACGTAATTTTTTATTGAATGTCTGTAAAGAAGAAAGTAGCTATCCTGTTCGGAGGGCGATCGGTTGAGCATGCAGTTTCAGTTAATTCCGCAAAAAACATTTTCGAGTTTATTGATAAAAATCTCTTCGAGCCTGTACCCATCGGCATCAGCACACAAGGCCAATGGTTCCTGGTGCAATCGGTTAACAAAGACATCGAGCAGGGTAAGGCCCTTGGGCTAATCCTTGACCCTAAAAATGCAGGATTCATGCTGCTCTCCAGTGGCGACCGCTTCAAGGTGGATATTGTTTTTCCGGCCCTGCACGGCACCGATGGCGAAGACGGAAGCATCCAGGGAATGCTTACCGCACTGGATATTCCGATAGTTGGAACCGGGGTGCTGGGTTCATCCCTTTCAATGAACAAGGTTGTTGCCAAGCGTTTATTAAAAGAAGCCGGCTTACCGATAGGTAAATTCCTGTCATTCAGCTTCCCCGAAAAAAATAAAATCCGCTTTGACGCTATTGAAAAAAAACTTGGGTTGCCGTTCATGGTAAAATCAGCCAGCCTGGGCTCGTCCGTTGGCATCAGCAAAGTGAGCCGGAAAAACCAGTTTAAAAAGGCAGTTGATGAAGCATTTCGCTACGACCAGGAGGTAATAGTTGAGGAATTTATAAACGGCCGCGAAATTGAGTGCGCCATCCTGGGTAATAACCCACCTGAAGCCTCCAACCCTGGCGAAATTATCGTGAAGAGCAACTATGAATTTTACACGTTCGATGCCAAGTATGTTGATCCCGAAGCAGTAACCATACAGGTGCCTGCTGCCCTGGATAAGAAAACCAATAAACTGATCCGTGAAATTTCAGTAAAGGCATTCAGTGCGCTGCATTGCCATGACTTTGCCCGTGTTGACCTGTTTCTTACAAAAAAAGGAAACGTATATGTAAACGAAATCAATACTATTCCCGGCTTCACTAATTCAAGCATGTACCCCATGATGTGGAACGAACGCGGCATAGGCTTTACCGAACTCATCACGAGGCTGATAACCCTTGCAGAACAACGGCATGAGGCAAGTCAGCGCATCGCCCGCGATTTTACTTCAGCGCTACCATATTAACTTGCGCATGGCTGTACCGAACTTTGAATGTTAAGATGATGAAAACGCGTTTGCAGGAATACACCACAACCCTGAAGGGCTTATTGCTCAGCCTGGCACTAACAGTCGGCTCGGCACTGGTGCTGCTGCTCTTCTATTTTTATATCTACTTGCCGGC
>JAGUUF010000043.1 GCA_020063545.1 Cytophagales bacterium | reverse complement strand
TTATTTATTTTTCAGCGTGGGAAAGAGAAGGATTCTGGCCGGGTTGATTGTTTCGGCAGCCATAGGTTGCCTTGCGCAGCCTTCGGTTATCGACAGCCTGGAACGGGAACTTACCCAAATTACTGCACCTGCCCACCGGGTTAACCTGCTCAACGAGCTCTCATACCGCTACCTTGCCTCCCAGCCTGCCTTGGCAAAACAGTATGCTACCGAAGCACTGGAACTTTCGCGCAAAGCCGGGTACGGGCATGGCGAAGTGCTTGCGATGAACCGCCTTGGCGAATATGAGTTTCGTCAAAGCAATTATGCCCTGGCTGTTGAACGCACCACCGAGTCGCTACGACTAGCCGGGCAACAGCACGATACGCTTGGTATGGCCCTTGCCTACCGCGTACTCGGAAACACCTACACGTTCGGATTTAAACAGTATGAA
The DNA here is from genome assembly GCA_020063545.1 of Cytophagales bacterium. Lineage (GTDB taxonomy): Bacteria > Bacteroidota > Bacteroidia > Cytophagales > Cyclobacteriaceae > UBA2336. The sequence continues at coordinate 5,255 of JAGUUF010000043.1, read as the reverse complement.
TTAGCCCTACAATACCAGCTTAATGCCTTAGACTTGTATAAGCGGCTAAAAGACAAGCGTAACATTGCATCCTTTTGCGGCAACATTACCTGGATTTACGCCAGCACCAATCAAAAACTTGACGAAGCCCACCGGCTGGCCGACCTGGGAATACACCTGTCAGACTCGTTGAACGATAAACAACTTCTCAGCTTTAATTACAACAGCAAAGGGCTTATTTACGCCACGCAAAATAAACCCGATTCAGCCCTAACGTACCTCCGGCTTTCCATTAAGGAAGCGGAAGAAGCCCAAGACTATGCCGTTATCGCATACAATAAATCGCTTATCGGTAATGTGTATTTGCAACTTAACAACGCTAAGCAGGCATTGGAGTATTTTTCGGCTGCAGCCGATGAGAGTAAACAATTAAACCTGCGTGAGGTACTTAAAGATTCTTATTTTGGGCTGTCAAAAGTTTATGCAGCTCTCGGAAACTACCAGCAGGCGCTTGCCAGCCATATCCGGTACACTTAGCTTAAAGATTCACTGGTAAACTGGGAGACTTCGCAAAAAGCCCTGATGGCCAAACTTGAATTTGAAGAAGAAAAACGAGAAGCCCGGATAGCCGAACTGGAGCAAGCCAACGAGCAGGCCCGCAGGGAACAACTTATTTTCAGCACTGGCTTTGCCACTACATTTGTGCTGATGGCGGCCATCATCGGGCTGGTTGTTCGAAACAACAGGCTGCGCCAGCAGGCCAACCTGGCACTCAAAGAAAAGAATGAGGAGATCAGAATTCAGAATGATAAACTCCGGGAAGCCAACCAGTTAAAGGACAAATTTTTTTCCATTATCGGGCACGACATGCGCAGTCCGCTGGTAAGCCTTAAAGGACTGCTGGGCATGCTGCTGCGCAATGAAATCAGTGAAGAAGAATTCAAGTTGTTTGCGCCCAAACTTAACCAACTGGTTATCGGCACCAACGAAACCCTCGAAAACCTGCTGCAATGGTCGCATTCACAACTCAGCGGTTTATCCTTTAACCCGGTACGCGTTTCCTTGTATGACCTGACTGTAACGTGTTTCACCTTATTTGCAGATGCCGCCCGGGCCAAATCCATAACGCTGGTAAACCAGGTGCCTGCCGGAACCACATGGATCGCCGATCGCAATCACGTTGAGTTGATTTTGCGCAACCTGGTGCACAATGCAATAAAATACACGCATACCGGGGGCCAGGTAACGGTTGCTGCCAACAGCACCCCAACGCTTGATGAGCTTGTTGTTTCTGACACGGGTATCGGGATGACGGCCGAACAGGTAGCCCAGCTTTTTAATTCAGCAGAACTCAAAACACAACGCGGCACGGGCGGTGAACGGGGCACCGGCCTCGGGCTTATGCTTTGCAACGAGATGGTCTCCCATCATGGTGGTGAACTTACGGTTGAAAGTGCTCCCGGTAAAGGCACAACCTTTTACGTAAGGCTCAAAAAATTTCATCGTTCACCCGAACCCGCGGGGTTACCGGTATGATGGAGTTCAAGTTTCTGCCTGACAATTGTCATGCCCGCCAAACCGGAATACACGTACCTTCAGGTGTCCATTACGTGTTATAACAATCCATGCTCTGCATGCACCCACAGGGGTTATTGCTAGGCATGGCGGGTTCAGGTGTTCTTGAAAAATAAAAATTGTAGCACATGAAAAAAGATTATTCAACCGTTCTGATTGCCGGCCTGGCAGTTCTGGCCTTTAGTGTAAGCATGCTGTATGCCGCAGTGTTCATCATACCGGGCATGCTGGAAGAATACTATAACGAGGTGTTCCGGGCCTCATCCTGGAAAACCGACTGGCTTTTTTATGCTCATCCGTTTGTGCTTACCGTTGCCCTTAAATGGTTTTGGGACCGCAACCGCGATTTGTTTAAAGGTTCGGCCGTAGTACAGGCCCTGGGTCTGGGTACCACCTATGCCCTGGTTGCGCTTGTTCCGGTAATGATCCTAACCTTCAGCGCTATTCAAATCTCGCTGCTCATGGTTATTACCTGGATTTTGTATGGCTTTGCACAGGCTACCGTTGCAGGATTGGTATTTGCTGTTCGCTCTAAATAAGACCACAGAAATTGTTACCTTGAACCAATAGTTTTGCATTTAAGTAGTGCGCACGAAGGTTACTTTTCTTTTGCTTTGCTTTTCGTTTACCTGTATGACTGATAAACCCGTCTATTACTATGCCGATGGAAGCGGTAATGTGTATATGCTCAACGGCAATGTTCTCACGTATGATCCGGTTACGCCTGCCGAAAGTTCAACAGGCACCTACAGCGGAGGTGAACCTAAAATGGTAACCCTCACTTCGGAACAGGTGCACGCGGTTATCCATGTATTGGAAAGAGGAATGGGCAAAACAATCGATCAAATAGCCAACCGCGAAAAAGGCACCGGTGAGATTACAATACGTTACGGCAAGGAACAAAGGCGCTGCATCCTGCGCATGGGAAGTGATGCCATAACAGAAATTGAAACCCTGTTAAAAAAGTATCTTGATTAATACCTGCAAAAAAAAACTCTACGGTTCCAGTAATACCTTCAGGCACCCTTCCTTCCGGTTGGCAAAAACATCGTAACCACGGACACCTTCCGACAACCGGAAATGATGCGTGAAAACCGAAGCCAAATCGTACTTATGCGAACGCACCATCGGGATCAACTTTTCCAGGTAGTGCCTTGCCGGGCACCGGCCCACTTTGTACGTTATGTTTTTATTGTACGCTTCAACCGGTGAAAAGGGTAATTGTAAATCGGTACACACCCCAACAACTGAAATAATTCCGCCAGGGCGTACAAGTTCATAAGCCAGTCTTCCGGCTGAACCGCTTCCTACAGCATCCATTACGGCATCAGCCCCGCGACCGTGCGTATGCTCTTTGAGCAATTCAACCGGATTAGTTGCCCAGATATTTACAGCAATGGCACCAAACTCTTTAGCCTTGTTCAGCCGTTCGTCAACCGAGTCAACGGCATATACGCGCTCAGCACCCAGATCAACCGCACTGCAAATGGCCATAAGCCCAACCGGGCCACAACCGATGACGACATGCGCATCGGCAGGCTTTATACCGGCCTGCTGTGCGCAATAATATCCTGTTGACAGCACATCACCCAGCAATAAAGCATCCTTAAACGTAATGTCATCCGGCAATCGGTAAAGCGTTGAGTCAGCTAACGGTACGCGCACAAACTCCGCCTGCCCGCCATGGAGTCCTTTTCCGTTTTCAATCCAGCCAAACAACTGGTTCTTTTCACAACGTGAGGTAAGACCGCTGCGGCAAAAAAAGCATTGCCCACAGTTGGTGGTAAACGGACTGATTACCGTATCGCCAACTTTAAGGTGTTTTACATCCTTACCAATTTCTACGATCTCCCCCGTAAATTCATGCCCCATTGCGGTATGCTGGTCAATGCCGGATTCACGGCCATGATACACGTGCAGATCAGAACCACAAATGGCGCAGTACTTTACTTTTACGATAACATCAGCTGGCTCAAGCAACTCCGGATCCGGAATGGACTCGAAGGTAATGCTTTCAATGCCGGTGAAGGTGAGCGCTTTCAAAAAAAGAATCGCAAGTTAAACTTAACCCAAAGGCGTTTTAACACTATTATCGCTTAATGAGTACCTTTATGAAAGATATGGAAATTATAGGGATATGTAAACCCTCAGCTACCAAGCACAAAAAAAAACCGAACCTTTAGGATTCGGCATGTTGATGAGCCCCCTGTCGGAATCGAACCAACGACCTACTGATTACAAGTCAGTTGCTCTACCAGCTGAGCTAAGGAGGCTTTATTTACTCGGTTCACTATTAAACGAGGTGCAAAAATAAGGCTTGGTTTGGTCTTTGCAAACCTTAAACTGCCGTGCGCAGCAGCTTTAATTGCTGCTTCAGGTGGTCTAACTGATCGCTGGCTGCTTTAATTTTTGTATTAAACTCTTCGCGCAACCCATCGGCATTTTTGGAACGGGCGAAAAATTCGAGGTTGTTGCGCCATAACGCGATATCGTTTTCAACCTTCGTGATTTTCTTGCGGATGGCCTGTTCTTTTACCACCAGTTTCTTTTCGGCCATCGGGTCATCTTTTAAATCAAGCAGCTGGTTTTGCAGCAACAGCCGGCTGCGCTCATGCTCGGATAAGTCTGAAATAGAACGCACCAGTTGTTCAATGGCAGCCTGGTACCGGTTGCGGATGCCGGCTATCCGGTTGCGGGGCACAAACCCGATAGCACTGAACCGGTTCTCAAATTCATGCAACTGTTCAACGGTTGCCGTTCCCTGCCGGGCCGCCAATTCAATCTGCTCGCATATTGCCTCTTTAGCTTTCAGGTTTTCCAACTGGTCGGTTTCCTGTTTGCTGCGTTGTTCCCTGCGCTGTTCAAAGAAATAATCGCAGGCATTTTTAAATTCCTTAAAGATTTTATCCCGGTGTTTATCCGGTACCGGGCCAATGTCTTTCCATTGCTGTTGCAGAATTTTTAATTCGGAAGATGTTTTTTCCCAATCGGTACTTTCGCGCAATTCCAGTGCCCGTTGTACCAGTTCCTGCTTCCGTTTCAGGTTTTCCGAGCGCTGTTCATCCAATACTTTAAAGAAGGCGCTTTTTGAATGGAAGAATGTTTTAAAGGCCGTCCAGAACCGCTTATTGATTTCGCGGGTTTTGCTCCTGGGAACGCTGCCAACGGTTTCCCATTTCTTCTGCAATTCCAGTATTTCCTTTGTTTTCTGGTTCCACTCTTTAATGCGATCGGATTGAAAGGATGCAAACACTGCCGCTTCCTCGCACAACCTGAGTTTTTTTTCAAGGTTGGAGTTTAAATCCTGCTGCAGTTGCTTCAGGTATGCGTCCCTGCGCACATATACCGCATCGGATGCAGCTTTGAACCGGTTCCATACGATTTCCTTTTCTTCACGCGGCACCGGCCCGATGTGTTTAAACTCGTGGTGCAGTTCGTTGAGTTCGCGTACCGCATCCTTAATCTTTTCCACTCCGGCAAGTTTTTCGGCCCGCACGCACAATTCCAGTTTAGCCTCCAGGTTTTTCTTGCGGTCGAGTTCTTTCAGTTCAAAGTAGATGCTTTGATTATCGTAAAACCGATCGACCAGGGCATGGTAGTTTGCCCATAACGATTTAGCATGAATTCCGGGTACCGCTCCGATGTTTTTCCATTCGGTTTGCAGTTGCTTGAATTTATCGAACTGGTTGGACTTAACATCT
>JAGUUF010000150.1 GCA_020063545.1 Cytophagales bacterium | reverse complement strand
GAAAACATTGGCTTGGAAATAATACGCATTCTTGAACAGGCCGGGCATAACACACGGTCAATACTGTTAAGTACACCCGGCATTGCTGATACCGCTATTATTGAACTGGCGAATAAGGAGGCACGGTTGATCATTACCTTTGACCGCGATTTTGGAAAACTTATTTTCAGGAACAGGCAGCTACCTGCTGAAGGCATTATTTACCTGAGAACAAGTCATCTGCCTCCGGCTGAAACAGGTGCCCTGCTCGTTCAGGTGCTGCGGTCAGGCTGGAATTTCAGGAAAAAGATTTCCATTTTATCAGAAACAAAGTTCAGGCAACGGGAATTCTAGATGTCTCCGCTTCCTCAATACAAAAAAACCCGGTTCATCCACCTCGGCCTCATAGACTACCAGAAAGCCTGGGATTACCAGGCTTCCCTGTTTTCCAACATCCTGGATACCAAGAAAGAAAACCGCGAGCGGCCGGCCGGCCGGCAGCGACCTACGGAAAACTACCTCATCTTCTGCGAACATCCGCACGTATTCACGCTGGGCAAAAGCGGTGATGAGGCCAACCTGAAGATCAGCAAAGAAGATCTCGCCAGCATCGGAGCAAGCTACTACCACACCAACCGCGGGGGCGATATTACCTACCACGGGCCCGGCCAGGTTGTGGGCTACCCCGTGCTTGACCTTGAAAATTTTTTCACCGACATCCACCGCTACATGCGAACCATGGAGGAGGCCGTTATCCTTACGCTGGATGAATTTGGAATACTGGCAGGACGCATCCCCGGGCTCACAGGTGTATGGATTGATGAAGACCACCCCGAACGGGCACGGAAAATCTGCGCACTTGGCGTGAAGACCAGCCGATGGGTGACGCTGCACGGTTTTGCCCTTAACGTAAACACAAACCTGAAGTATTTCGAGTATATTGTACCGTGCGGCATTCACGACAAAGCCGTTACTTCCATGGCCAGCGAACTGAAAGCACCGCAGAACATGCAGCAGGTGGAAAGCATTCTGAAAGAAAAACTACAACTGCTTTTTGAATTTGAGTGGGTATGATGCGCGATATTGAAATACCGGAAGTTAAAAACGTTACCCTGGCCGTGGTGCGAAAGAAACAAACCGGTGAACAGGACACCTGGATCGTTTACCTGATTAACAACAACGCGTTTCCCATTGAAAATACACTGGTGGCCAGCAAAGGATACGGGCTGAAGGACGGGGAAGAGCAGCGCACGTCCGTGCTCCGGCATTACCTTGAAACCGTGCCCCCGCGCAGCGCGGCACTGGTTGAACCGATTGACCCGGCCGTTTTTCACCTCACCAACGAATACTGGGTAAGCTACTACATCGGCCCGACCATTTATGATAAACGCTTCGTGTTTGTACCCGACTCCATACGCGAAGACAACATCATGTTTATTAAAGAAATTGACATGGAAGGAATACTGCACTCATGACAGCCGAATTGAAAGACATCCTCTTCCTCGACATTGAAACCGTTGCCTGCACCGATAACTTCGCCACGCTGGATGAACGGCTAAAGGTGCAATGGTCGCGCAAAGCCTCTTTTCTGAAACGCGAAGAAGGCGTTACCGATGAACAACTCTTCCACCAGCGGGCAGGGATTTATGCCGAGTTTGGAAAAATTATCTGCATTGCCGTTGGAAAAATCATCGCCACCGAAGCCGGTGAGCCGGCCTTGAAAACAAAAGCCTATTACGGGCACGATGAGCATGCCGTGCTGACCGAATTCAAAACCATGCTCGAACGGCTTGACCCGGCCTCAACAAAACTATGCGCCCACAACGGCAAAGAGTTTGACTTCCCGTACCTAAGCCGCAGGATGCTGGTAAACAGCATGCCGCTTCCGGCACTGCTTAACCTGTCCGGTCGCAAATCGTGGGAGGTACCCCACCTCGATACGCTGGAGATGTGGAAGTTTGGCGACTACAAGCATTATACTTCGCTGGATTTGCTGGCCGCCATTTTTAACATTCCATCCAGCAAAAACGGCATGGACGGCAGCCAGGTGAATGCCGTTTATTATAAAGACAACGACCTGGAACGAATTAAAAAGTATTGCATCAGCGATGTTGTTGTTCTTGCTCAACTGTACCTCCGGCTGAAAGGACACCCGATGCTGGACGAAAAGCATATTCACGCAGCATGAGCAAACGCAACAAATCCAAATCAAAAAGCAATCCGTACGAACTCAAATTCAGAGATGCCATTCTCGCATTTCTTAATCAGCATGCCG
>JAGUUF010000344.1 GCA_020063545.1 Cytophagales bacterium | reverse complement strand
GGTTGTAATAAGGATGATCTGAAAATATTGAACCCTAACGATCCCGGTTTGGGTTCGTTAAATTCCGAAGATGGTATCAAAGCATTTGCGGCAGGCTTGCTGGAAAAGCCCTTCGGATGGCATAATAATTTTGAATTTGGAACGGCCCCATTCATGATTGCAGTAGGGCATCATAGTGTAATGGGAGATGACATGTATGTTCCATGGGGCAACTGGGGGTGGCGCTGGTCGGCCATTTATAAAAAAATCCGTATTAATGCTACCTCTACCGAATACGAGCACACGCTGTATCCCGGCATTAGTCAGCAGGAATTTATGCAGGCTAATAATAGTCGTGCGGCTGGTGAAGTTAACTCCTTCAAGTATGAATGGGTTGCCGCCTACTGGACAATACAACAAGCAAATCAACTTTTGGAAGCGTTAGACGCGGACGTTCCCTTTGCGGGTAATGCAGAAAACCGAAAGAATTTCCTTCGGGCATGGGCTTATTGGTGGAAAGGATATATGTATTCACGTGTGGGCTCAATTTACCTTGCAGGCCTGATAGTTGATCAACTAGGATCAACCAATCCCAACTATGTTACTCGCCAGGAAATTATTGACGAAGCAACGCGCAATTTTGATTTGGCTGACGCAATACTGCAAACACTTCCGGATGATGATGATTATTTGAATGTATGGAATGCTATAATTCCTGACTTCAACAATAAAGCTGCTCGTGTTACTCCTGCCATGTGGAGACGAGCCATCAATACATATAAAGCCAGAAATGTTTTGGTGAATAAGAAGATAACTGAGATGACAGATGCAGAATGGAACCAAATCATTACGTTAGCCACAAACGGAGTTCAGGCTGGTGATAATATTTTTACTTTAGGAATGACGCCTGACGGAAATAATGATTTGGTTGGCGCTTTTTTTCATCCTTATTGGTTAAATAACTTTGGCTACGGCTGGTGGTTTGTTAGTGAAAGGTTAATTCAGGAATACAAATCTGGTGATGATCGTTTTAATAGAGCGTTCTTTGTATTACCCGCTCCAGAAGTAAACAAGAGAAACCGAGGCTGGAACTTTGGTACTAGGTACGGCTATGTTGATATTGAGGATGGTGGCATGTTTTCTACAATAAATGGCGTGGGCCAGTGGCCAATTTCTCCTAGTTATGAAGAAAACCAGTTAATGTTGGCGGAAGCCAAATTACGTAAAGCAGCGCCAGATATTGATGGCGGATTGGCTCACGTTGATCAGGTTCGTGTATTTCAAAATGCCAACCTTACAGCTGTTAGTGGAACAGGTCTTACACTTCCCGAAGCTATTGAAGAATTCAGGCGCGAAAGACGTGTTGCATTAGCTTTGCGGGGATTGTCGTTCTATGATGCCCGTAGGTGGGGTATTACTGCTCCAGAATCAGCAGGGGGAGGAAGAAGCGATGCTATGGTCGTCATCCCTTTCTCCGTTTATGATCCTGAAGGAGATGGACTTCCAGGGGTTTATCCTTGCTATATTGAATACAACTACATGGATTACTGGGATTTGCCTGCTGATGAATTGGATTTTAATATTCCTGCGTCAGGGTCTCCACCGGTTATAAACTAATCAAGAAAAATGTAGGGCATCTCTAATTTTGGGGATGCCCTATATTTTAAATAGGTTTTGTTAACATTGAAGTTATTGCCTATTGATAATGAACGGTAATTGAAACAGACTGTAATTTTATGAAAAAGTCAGTTTTGCTCTTCGTCTTTGCTGTGTGTCTCCCTTTCTTGGCAAATTCCCAAACTTGTTCCTCGTGCAATTCAACCGGTTGGCCCTCATCCTTATCGGTAGGTCAATCTCGTACATTTAGTGTGCCACCACTTACTGGTTCAACAATTGTTTGGGTTGTGACGGGCAATTTGTCAATTATTAATGGACAAGGCACCACTACTGCCACCATTAATGCGACATCTGCGGGTACTGGCTCTGTATTTGTTACAAGATTTAAAGCTGGGCATAGTGCTTGTGCAGATTTTAGAATGTATAATATTGCAGGTGCTCCCCCTGCCCCTACGAATTTAGACATTATTATTGAGCCTTGTGAGACAGTTCTGGTAAGAGTAAATCCGTTAGTACCAGGAGCAACAGGATTTAATTTCTTCGTAGACGGAGTATTAAAACAATCTGGAACCTTTAATGATTATTACATTTCGCTAATTGTACCGGATATCCAACCCGGAGTTCATACAGCATGCGTTTCTGCTTTTAACTCCTCTGGCACTTCCTCTCAATATTGCGAGACATTTCAGGTTACCTGTGTTGGCGGTGCTGGTAATCAAAGTATTGTTCCTGAGCAGGAATATTATCCTATTCCAGCAAATAATTATTTAACTGTAAGTGAAACGACAAAGGTTGTAGAGTTTATTCGAACTGATACAGGACAAAGTATATCATTGACTCCATTAAATGGGGAGATTGATTTATCGATGTTAAAGAATGGTGATTATCGGGTAATTTTTAAAGATGTAAATGGAGCAACAAAAATTGGCCGTGTAATTATCATTAAATGAGGAAATTGGAAAAGTAGCTTGTTTTAAAAGCGAATTTGCCCTTATGCATTAAAACCCGCAAAGGGACTATTTACAGTAGCAATAGCTATTCACTCCTTAACGACTTTACCGGGTTGGCAATGGCCGCCTTTATGGACTGGTAACTTACGGTAATCCAGGCAATGGCCAAAGCAACTAACCCGGCTAACATAAGCGTGCCAACATCCGGGTTAACATGATAAGCAAATCCCTCCAGCCAGTTATTCATCAGGTACCAGGCCAGGGGAGCAGCAATACCAAAGGCAATCAAAATAAGTTTTGTGAAATCCTTTGAGAGAAGAAATACCACGCTTGTTACGGAAGCCCCCAGAACTTTCCTCACCCCAATTTCTTTTGTGCGTAAGCTGGCTGTATAGGCTGCCAAACCGAATAATCCTACACAAGCGATACAAATAGCCAGCGCAGAGAAGGTTGCAAATACAACACCCGCCCGCTGTTCGGCCTGGTAGTTGGCATTCAGGTTTTCGTCAAGAAAAGAATACTTCAGGGGCTGGTCAGGCACCATTTCTTTCCATAACGTTTCAATTTTTGCAATGGCGCTTTGAAGGTTATTTCCTTTAATACGCACATAAGCATACCCGATTGCAGGCCCGAATGTTTCGGTGCTTTGAATGGTAAGCGGGGTTATCGGGTCGCGCAGTGATTGAAAATTGAAATCCTTAATTACCCCGATAATCGTAAATGTAACGGTTTGGGTGCCGTTTTGACCCCGTTGTATTTGATTGAGTTGTTGTCCTACAGGATCAACAATTCCGAGTGTTTTTACTGCCGTTTCGTTAAGAATGATGGACAGCGAATCATTTGTTTCGCGCGAATATCCCGTACCATCCACAAATTCAAACCCTATTGTTTCGGCCAGCTCATCGTCAATTACCATGCTTTTCGTAGTAAGGATTTCAGATGAACCCTTTCCTGAAAATTGGGCTCCGAAAAAATCACCCTGGCGTCCGAGCATGGCAAATGATCCGCCTGCATTTTCAACTTCCGGAAGGTTGCGAACCGCGTCCATAAAGGTTTGGGTTTTGCCTTGTAAGGCGAAGGCCCGCTCAATTAACAACACCTGTTCTTTGTCGAATCCAAGGGATTTTTGCTGCATAAACTCCATTTGCCGCCATACAATGAGGGTGCCCGAAATAAGCGCAATGGAAATAATAAACTGAAAGATCACTAACCCGCTCCGCAGCCACGATCCGCCTGAACTCGCTGTAAAATTTCCCTTCATTACGGTAACCGGATTAAATCCCGACAGCACAAAGGCAGGGTAACTACCAGCCAATAAGCCCACTGCCAGAATGAGCAGCGTCAGGCCCACAACAATGCTCGAACTGAATTGAAGTGCGAGATTTTTTTGCACAAGTGAGTTGAATCCGGGCAAAGCCAGCTGAACCCAAAGCAGGGCAAGCAAGGTGGCTATGAAACAAATAAGAATCGATTCAATTAAAAACTGGAAGACCAGTTGAGTCTTCATCGACCCCATGGTTTTGCGGACGCCCACTTCACGCGCCCTTTCGGCAGAGCGTGCAGTGGCGAGGTTCATGAAATTGATGCTGGCTATTGCAACAATCATAACAGCAACACCAATAAGGAAATAGACATGATTGATATTCCCTCCGGGTTGCATTTTTGCTTCAATGTTCGTGGGATCAAGATGAATGGAGGTGAGCGGTTGCAAAAAGTATCGATAACCATTTCCTTCTTTTTTATAATCCTCCCACGATTTTCCCAAATCCGATTCAATCTGGGCGGCAGCGTAGGTGTCAACCAGCTTTGGAAAGGTGGCCTCTATCCTGGATGGATCAGTACCGGGTTTGAGAACCAGGTAAACATGGGCAGAAAACGTGATGAAATTGCTCCGCCTTCCTCCGCCAAAGAACTGGTCGTCCCATTTGGTAAGAAAATCAAACTTCATGTGTGAATTTCCTGGCACGTCTTCGCAGATTCCCGTTACCTTAAAATCAGTATTGAAAAATTTGAGTGTTTTACCTATTGGCTCGTCTGTTCCAAAATAGCGTTTAGCGGTTGACTCGGTAAGAACAATGTCGTTAACGGTGTTAAAGATAGATCGTTCATCTCCCTTCAACAGTTTAATATCAAAGACAGAAAAGAAATTTGAGTCTGCTGCCATGATAAAGTCTTCCTCGAACTGTATTTTTTCATCCCCTTTTTCATAGGTCACCAGCACATCATTAAACGGCCCTCCCATCCGTACAGCCGATTCCACTTCGGGCATATCTTGCGGAATTACTTCGGCAAACGAGTGAGGAATTAGGGCATAGTATGTTGAGTGGTTTGGGTATTTTCGCTCCAGGGCGATTTTATAGATCTCTTTAGCGAGCGTATGAAACTTGTCATACGAAAATTCGTTCGCTACAAACAACGTAATCAACAGGCAACTGGCTATCCCCACCGATAAACCAAAAATGTTGATAAGCGAATATACCCGCTGCTTGATAAGGCTGCGGAAGGCAACTTTGAAGTAATTTTTAAGCATAGTCTTCGGCTAACCGGTTAGTTCAGACAATACCTATGCCTGTTAAAAGAGAGTTGACAATTAACCGAAACAACGGATTTTACCTATGCACTAGGTAACAGCCTGTTCGGATAAGGGAAAAATCGTCCGCTGGCGGACGGGTTTATGGGATCAGTTTTTCAGCATCTTCAGCAGGGTGGTAAGCCGGTTTTTCAGGTTCCGCCTGTCAATAATAAAATCCAAAAAGCCGTGCTCCAAAACAAACTCTGCACTTTGAAATCCTTTGGGTAAATCTTTACCAATGGTTTCACGGATAACCCGCGGACCGGCAAAACCGATGAGGGCCCCCGGCTCGGCAATGTTAAAGTCGCCCAGCATGGCGTATGAGGCAGTTACTCCACCCGTGGTCGGGTCCGTCATTAAGGAGATATACGGTATCCCTGCATTATCCAACTGGGCAATTTTGGCCGATGTCTTGGCCATTTGCATCAGCGAGAGGCCGGCTTCCATCATCCGGGCACCACCCGAGCGCGAGATCATCAGAAACGGTTTGTTGTGCTTCAGGGAATGGTCCATCGCGCGCGCTATCTTTTCGCCTACAACCGAACCCATGGAGCCGCCAATAAAACTGAAATCCATGCAGCCGATAACAATGTCTAACCCGTTCATTTTGCCGTAGGCGGTACGCACGGCATCCTTCAGTTCTGTTTTTTCCTGGGTTTCTTTTATTCGCTTCGGGTACGGTTTGGTGTCTTTAAACTTCAGCGGGTCGGCCGATTCCATGTTGGGGTCGAGTTCGGTGAACTCGTTGTTATCAAACAGGATTTCAAAATACTCTTTTGAGCCAATGCGAACGTGATAATCTTCTTCCGGCACCACGTAGGCATTGTTCTTGAGTTCGCGGGTATGAATAATTTTTCCTCCAGGCGATTTAAACCATAATCCATCCGGAACTTCGCGCTTTGCTTCGGTTGGGGTGAGAATGCCTTTATCGGTACGGTTAAACCACGACATGTTTTTAAGGTTGATTTAAATTGGAGTTGGCGTTCACACTATGTTTACTTAAGCCAGGTCTACGCTTTTATCAAGATATACATCCTGTATGGCGTTTAGTATTTCAACGCCTTCCTTCATCGGTCGCTGAAAGGCTTTCCTTCCGGAGATTAAGCCCATACCGCCCGCGCGTTTGTTGATAACCGCGGTGCGAACGGCATCGGCCAAGTCGCTTGTGCCTTTGGATTCGCCCCCGGAATTGATCAGCCCGGCACGGCCCATGTAGCAGTTGGCCACCTGGTAGCGGCACAAATCAATGGGGTGGTCGCTGGTGAGTTGGGTATAAATGCGTTCGTCCAGTTTGCCATAGCTGCTGCCCCCGGTGTTAAGCGCTTTATACCCACCGTTATTTTCTGCAAGTTTTTGTTTGATGATATCGGCCTGGATAGTTACCCCCAGGTGATTGGCCTGACCGGTTAAATCGGCTGAAACATGATAATCTTTGCCGCCCTGCTTAAAGGCATTATTCCGGATGTAACACCACAAAATGGTGGCCATGCCCAACTCGTGCGCCCGTTCGAAGGCTGCGGCAACTTCCTGTATCTGGCGGGTGGAATTATCCGAACCGAAATAAATGGTAGCACCTACGGCAACAGCCCCGAGGTTCCAGGCTTCCTCTACAGAACCGAACATGATCTGATCATATTTATTCGGATAGGTGAGCAATTCATTGTGGTTAATCTTCACAATAAACGGAATGCGGTGCGCATATTTTCTCGACATTAGCGCCAGCACCCCATAGGTGGTGGCTACCGCGTTGCACCCGCCTTCAATGGCAAGTTTTACAATATTTTCGGGGTCAAAGTAAATCGGGTTTTTGGCAAATGAAGCACCCGCGCTGTGCTCTATCCCCTGGTCAATCGGCAGAATGGATAAGTAACCCGTGCCGCCAAGCCGGCCATTATTAAAAAGGGTTTGCAGGCTGCGCAGGGTTTGGGGGTTACGGTTCGATTGGGCAAAAACCCGGTCAACAAAATCGGGCCCCGGGGCATGTATCTGGTTGGTTGAGATGGTTTTGCTTTTGTGGCCGAGGAGGTATTTGGCATCCTTACCCAGTATTTTCGAAATGTTGGTTTTTGCCATAGATTTCAAATGTAGGGCAACAAAGTTATCAATAATTTCATACGATACTAACCCCCAAAAACCTCATAAAATCAACAAAAAAGCCACTTTTCAGTGGCTTCTGTATATTCGGTAAATGAGTTATACCTTTTCTTTAATTCTGGCCGATTTACCCTGCCTGCCCTTCATGTAGTACAGTTTTGCCCTGCGTACGCTGCCTTCTTTCACCATCTCGATTTTATCAATACTGGGGGAAGTAATCGGGAAAATCCGCTCAACACCCACACCGTTTGAAACCTTGCGCACGGTAAAGGTTTCGCCATTGGTGCCGTAACCCCTGCGCTGGATAACAACCCCCTGGAACTGCTGAATCCGCTCCTTGTTGCCTTCCTTGATTTTAACATGGACGTTAATCGTGTCCCCTGCCTTGAAATCGGGCATTTTTTCGCGTGTTGCGGCAAATTCCTTTTCTACAACTTTAATTAAATCGGCCATAAAAAGCGTGTTTTCAAAAATGGACTGCAAATATAGGAAATGGGGCTTAGTTGGCAATAAAACAGGCAGAAAATGCCCCCAAAGCTGAAAATTCAATCAACCATCAACCCCGGCCTTCTTTTACGGGTTCTTTCCAATGCTTTTTCATGTTTCCAGTCCTCTATTTTGGTGTGATCTCCCGATAGCAAAACCTCAGGTACCTTCCAACCCTTGTACTCAGCCGGGCGGGTATAAACCGGGGGGGCCACCAGCCCATCCTGGAAGGAATCGCTCAGGGCCGAAGTTTCATCATTCAGCACCCCGGGCAGCAGGCGGATAACCGCATCAGCAACCACCGCGGCAGCCAGTTCACCACCCGAAAGTACGTAATCGCCTATGCTGATTTCGCGGGTAACCAGGTGTTCACGTACGCGTTCATCAACCCCTTTGTAATGACCGCAAAGGAGAATAAGATTTTTTTTCAGGCTCAGCTCATTGGCCATGGCCTGGTTGAACAAGTCGCCATCGGGGCTCATATAAATTACCTCGTCATACTTGCGTTTGGTTTTCAAATCAGTGATGCACCGATCAATAGGTTCAATCATCAGCACCATTCCGGCACCACCGCCAAAGGCGTAGTCATCAACCGATAAATGTTTACCGGTGGCATAATCCCGCAGGTCAATAATCTCAACCGTGGCTAAATTCTTTTGCTGTGCCCGCTTCAGTATTGAATCATTAAAGGGGCTTTCGAGCAGGCGGGGAAGGCAGGTGATGATGGAGAGGTGCATAGATCAAATATCCAAAAATCCTTCCGGAAGCGTAACGGTGATTTTTCTTTTTGATTTGTTTATGCCGGAAATAAAGGGCCCGCTTACCGGAATCATCAGCTCTTTTGCGTTGTGTTCAACGATTAAAAACCGGCTTTGGTTATTTTGCTCAACGGCCTTCACGCGTCCAAGAACACCCAGGTTGGTGTCTTCAACGATAAAATCAATTACTTCATCGTTGTAAAAACCACCACGCTGCAGTTTGGGCCTGTCAGCTTTTTGAATGTATAAGGCGTGCTTCTGAAGTTTTTTCGCATCATCAAGGGATGTTACATCCTCGAATTTAACAAACGCTTTGCTGCCCTTAACCGACATAGCCTCAACGAAGTAAGGCACAAACTGACCTTTGATGTCAATAAAAATTGTTTTGATACTACTCCAATTGGCAGGCGCGGTCGCATCAAGCGAAATGGTTACCTCGCCTTTAAGGCCATGCGGCTTCATAATAAACCCGATTTTATAATAGTCGGCCTTGTGCATAAAAAGAAAGCCCCCTCTCCGGAAGGAAAGGGGGATTTAAGGATTGAATATGGGTACGAATACCCAAAAAATCAGTAGTTCTAAAATTAACCTTGTGTATCGGTTGTGGCTTCAGGGGCTGAAACTTCACCTTCTGCCGGAGCAGGTTCAGCAGGAACTGCGGCTGCGGCTTCAGCTTTCTTGCGGATAGCCTCTGCACGGGCTTCCCTGATTTTCGATTCAGCTTCTTTGCGAGCCTGTGCCTGGGCTTTTCTGGTGTCTACTACTCTTTCGCGTTTGGCCTGGATTTTTGCTTCCTTGGCCTGTTTCCATTCAGCCAGCCTGCGGTCGGCTTCTTCCTGGGTGAGGGCTCCTTTTATTACGCCAATCTGAAGGTGTTTACGCAACATCACACCCCGGTAAGAGAGCATGGCCTTAACAGTTTCCGAAGGCTGTGCTCCGTTCATCAGCCATTTAAAGGCTTTTTCATCGTCCAGTTCAATGGAGGCGGGAACGGTAAGGGGGTTGTAGGTTCCGATTTTCTCAATAAAGCGACCATCACGTGGTGCCCTGGCATCGGCTATGACAACATCAAAGCGGGCCAGTTTTTTACGGCCTCTGCGGGCCAATCTGATTTTAACTGCCATTTTTTACTTGTTTCTGGATCTCGTCCGGTTAATTAAGGGGTGCAAATATAGGCCTTTTTTCAGTACAACCAACAACAATCCGATACCCCTACAACACTTTGCTCTTAATATATTTGTATAAGCGAGTATTCAATTTTTAATTCCTCCGTTGGTTCGATACATTTGGTACCCCATCCAAATCCTGCAACTATGGATAAGTATTCTTACATCTCGAATGCTGATGTCGGCTACCTCGACAAGCTCTACCAAAATTATAAAGCCGATCCCTCATCGGTTGATGCCACCTGGCAAAAATTTTTTGAAGGGTACGAGTTCTCTGTTCAGCGCTACGGTGAAAACGGAGGCGCTGCTGCCGGAACGGATACCCATTCCATTAAGGAAACGCAGGTACGAAACCTGATTTTTGCCTACCGCTCATTTGCACACCTGGCCTCCAAAACCAATCCGGTGCGTGAACGCAGAAACCATAACGTTCACTTCGACCTGAAATTTTTCGGGCTGACGGATGCTGACCTGGATGCGGAGTTTGATGTGGCCGCTGAGATTGGCATGAAGCGCACCACGCTCCGGAACATTGTAGAGAAACTAAAAAAGGTTTACCTCGGCACCATCGGGTTTGAATACAACTACATCCGCAACGATGACATCCGACAGTGGTTTTTTAACAAATGCGAAACCGAATACTATAACCACAATCCCGACCTTGAAGAGAAAAAGCGAATACTCAGCAAGCTGAACGAAGCGGTTGTGTTTGAAAATTTTCTTCATACCAAGTTTCTGGGCCAAAAACGGTTTTCGCTTGAAGGAGGAGAAAATACCATACCCGGTTTACAGGCCATCATTAACAAGGCTGCCGAACTGGATGTGAAAGAAGTGGTGATCGGGATGGCCCACCGCGGACGGTTAAATGTATTGGCCAACATTCTTGGCAAAACCTACGAGCAAATCTTCACCGAGTTTGAAGGGCAGGTGAACCCTGATGCCACCATGGGCGATGGTGATGTAAAGTACCACCTGGGCTATGCCAGCCGGATTGATACACCTTCCGGCAAAAAGATTTATGTAAAACTCACCCCCAATCCATCACACCTCGAAGCGGTTGACCCACTGGTGGTTGGCTACACCCGCGGCCAGATTGACGATGAATACCACGGCAATTTAAAGCAAGCCATGGCCATCCTCATTCATGGCGATGCTGCCATTGCCGGCCAGGGCATTGTTTACGAGGTTGTACAGATGTCGGGCTTGCCGGGTTATACTACCGGAGGCACCATACACTTTGTTATTAATAACCAGGTGGGTTTTACTACCGACTACGATGATGCCCGCACCGCCATCTATTGTACCGATGTAGCCAAGATTATTGATGCCCCGGTGTTGCACGTTAACGGTGATGATGCCGAGGCCGTAACCTTTGCGGCAAACCTTGCAGTAGAGTACCGCCAGCGTTTCGGAAAAGATATTTTCATTGATATGCTGTGCTACCGCAGGCACGGGCACAACGAAAGCGATGAACCCAAGTTTACTCAGCCCAAGTTATACAGCCTGATTGCCAAGCATCCTAACCCGCGCGAGGTGTACGTTAAAAAACTTGCCAGCAGCGGTGTAGATGCAGCCCTTGCCGATGAAATGGATAAAAACTTCCGCAACCAATTGCAGGATCGCCTCAACGAAGTGAAGCAGAAAGCGTTGCCCTATAAATTCCAGGAACGTGAGGAGGAATGGCAGACCTTGCGCAAGGCGGTTGCCGAAGATTTTGATCAGTCACCAGATACATCCGTTACACAGGCAGTTGTTGATAAAGTGGGAAAAGCGCTGACCACCGTACCCGAAGGGTTTAAGCCGATCAAGCAGATTGAAAAACTGCTTAAAGACAGAAAGGATGCCTTTTTTGAATCGAAGGCGTTAGGCTGGGCCGAGGCCGAATTACTGGCTTTTGGTTCGCTGCTTACCGAAAAATACATTGTGCGCATGTCCGGCCAGGATGTAAAGCGCGGCACGTTTTCGCACCGCCATGCCTATTTCTGGGATGTGAACACCAACGAGTCGTATTGCGGGCTTAACCACATCAGTGCCGACCAGGCTAAACTCCACATGTATAACTCGCTTCTTTCTGAGTTTGGTGTGATGGGTTTTGAATATGGCTATGCCCTGGCTACGCCCCATGCGCTGGTAGTTTGGGAGGCCCAGTTTGGCGATTTTGTAAATGGGGCCCAGGTTATTATTGACCAGTTCATTACCAGTGCCGAATCGAAATGGCAGCGCCAGAACGGGTTGGTATTGCTACTGCCCCACGGCTACGAAGGGCAGGGACCGGAGCACTCCAGCGCGCGGCCTGAACGATTCCTGCAACAGGCATCCGAACTAAATATGGTGGTAGCCAACATGACTACCGCGGCCAACTATTTCCACCTGCTGCGCAGGCAGATGAAGTGGGAATTCCGCAAACCCTGCGTTGTGTTTTCCCCGAAGTCGCTTTTACGCCACCCGGGCGTAGTATCACCCCTGAGCGAGTTCACATCCGGATCGTTCATCGAGGTGATGGATGACCCGAACGCATCGGCCAAAGATGTGAAACGCGTTGTCCTTTGTACCGGTAAACTTTTTTTTGAGTTGCAGGAAGTGCAGCAGAAGAAGAAAATAAAAGACACGGCCCTCATCCGGCTTGAACAGCTCTATCCGTTCCCGAAGCACCAGATTCAGTCGGTATTAAAGAAATACAAAAATGTGGAAATGATCTGGGCGCAGGAAGAGCCGTACAACATGGGCTACTGGGCCTACATCCACCGGTTTATGCCCGATGAAAAGTGGAAGGTGGTTGCACGCAAATCCAGCGCCTCGCCTGCTACGGGCTATTCAAAATTGCATAAAGCCGAACAGGAAAAGATTATTAACCAGGCATTCGAAATTTGAAATCTTCAATCAACAAATCTAAAATCAACCTATGGCTATTCAGGTAAAAGTGCCCACCGTGGGCGAATCCATTACTGAAGTAACCGTTGCCAACTGGACAAAGAAGGATGGCGATGTGGTGCGGATGGATGAGGTAATTGCCGAACTCGAATCCGACAAG
>JAGUUF010000341.1 GCA_020063545.1 Cytophagales bacterium | reverse complement strand
GTGATTAAGCCTCCTGATGAAACATCATGACCAGCCAGCAGTTGGTTTTGATTTATTAATTCCTGGATGGCTGAAAAACAGGATGCCAGGTAAGCGGCATCGGTAACATCGGGTGATTGATTACCAAGTTTATTCATGACCTGCGCCAATGCACTGCCACCGAGTGCGCGTTCGCACCCCGAAAAATCTATGAAAACAAGATGAGATCCAGCTATAGGTGCGAGTGCCGGAGTAACGGTTTTGGTAATGTTGCTCACTTCAGCAACGGCCGAGATGATGACTGTGCCGGGAGACAGCACCACGTTTCCGTCAGGATACTTTTGGGTCATCGAAAGCGAATCTTTCCCGGTAGGAATATTGATCCCGAGTTGAATGGCAAACTCGCTTACTGCACTCACCGCTTCATACAGCCGCGCATTTTCACCCGGTTGTTTGGCAGGCCACATCCAGTTGGCACTTAACGAAATACCTTTTATGCCGTGTGTTAACGGTGCCCACACAAGGTTAGTGAGTGCTTCGGCAATGGCCAGGCGGCTGCCGGCCGAAGGGTTTATGAGTGCTGCGGCAGGCGCATGCCCGATGGCGGTTGCCACGCCCTTCAGGCTGGTGAAATCAAGCGCCATTACACCCAGGTTGTTAAGCGGCAGTTGAATGGGCCCGCAGGTTTGCTGGGTGGCAACTTTACCGGTTACGGAGCGGTCAACCTTATTGGTAAGCCAGTCTTTGCAGGCAACCGATTCCAGCTGCAGTACCAGGGTAAGGTACTCGGTAATGTTCGCAGCGCTGTAGCTGATTTCCGAAAAGGAAACAGGCTGCTTTTCATCTGTTAAAATTGTTTTTGGCGAAGAACCGAGTAAATGCTTTACGGCAAAATCAATTGGTTTTTTCTCACTGCCTTGCCTTATAAAATGCAGGTATTTGTCGCCTGTGGCATGCCCAATAACATACATCGGGGCGCGTTCCCGGTCGGCAATTTTTTTAAGCAGGCCAATATTTTTCTCATGTATCGCCAGGCCCATGCGCTCCTGCGATTCGTTGCTGATGATTTCCTTATCCGACAGGGTAGGGTCGCCCACCGGGAGCTTATCAATATAGATGGTGCCACCGGTTTCTTCAAGCAGTTCCGACAGGCAGTTGAAGTGGCCGCCAGCGCCATGGTCGTGAATGGAGATTATCGGGTTGTTATCCAGTTCGGCCAAGGCCCGGATGGCATTCATCACCCGTTTTTGCATTTCGGGGTTGGAGCGCTGGATGGCATTTAGTTCGATTGCATTTCCAAACTCACCGGTAGCCACAGACGATACGGCCCCGCCACCCATACCGATGCGGTAATTGTCGCCCCCGAGCATAACAATTTTATCACCCGGTTGAAGCGAATCTTTCCTGCTGTCTTTTTCCTTACCGAAGCCGATACCTCCGGCAAGCATAATCACTTTGTCAAACCCGAATTTTGCTGCGCCTTCGAAATGCTCAAAGGTGAGTACGCTGCCGTTAATCAGCGGCTGGCCAAATTTATTGCCGAAGTCGGATGCACCATCGGAGGCTTTAATCAGAATTTCCTCCGGTGTCTGGTAAAGCCAGTTGCGGGCTGCAAACAGGTTCTCCCAGGCTCTGCCCCCCTCAAGCCGCGGATAGGCAGTCATGTATACAGCCGTACCGGCCAGGGGAAGCGCTCCTTTACCTCCGGCTAACCGATCGCGTATTTCACCGCCCGAACCGGTAGCAGCGCCATTGAATGGTTCAACCGTGGTGGGGAAATTATGGGTTTCGGCTTTCAGGGAAATCACCGAATCAATTTCGTTTACTTCAAAAAAGTCGGCAACATCCTGCCGGGCAGGTGCAAACTGCTCAATGCGTGGTCCTTTAATAAAGGCTACATTATCCTTGTAGGCCGACACAAGGAAATTCGGATTTTCTTTCGAGGTTTTCTTAATGAGTTGAAAGAGGGTGGCTTCCATCTCCCGTCCATCAATAATAAATGTGCCGTTAAAAATTTTATGCCGGCAGTGCTCGGAGTTAACCTGCGAGAAACCGAAAACCTCGCTGTCGGTAAGGTTGCGGCCCAGTTCCTTGCTTACGTTTTCGAGGTATTCAATTTCTTCAGGGCTAAGGGCAAGGCCCTCCTGCAGGTTGTAGGCGGCTATGTTGTTAATTTCTTTTACGGGTTCAGGTAAATGATTGATGGTGAAGATTTCCTGGTCCAGCCCGGTATACAATACCTGCAGCATGCGATCGTAGTGGGCGCCAGTTGGTTCAACCTGTGTGAATTCTTCCATGCGCGTGATGCCGGCTATGCCCATGGTCTGGGTAATCTCAACCGCGTTGGTGCTCCACGGTGTAACCATCTCTTTGCGGGGCCCAACATAATATCCGTTTAACCTCATGTCAGGCAAGGGAACAGCATCGCCCAGTAACCATGTAAGCTTTTGAATATCAACATGTTGTAAAGGCGATGTCAGGCCAACAGCATAAATGGTGTTGGGTGCAGACCGGAAAAATGAAACCATCGGGGCAGGGTGGATTTTACGAAAGCCCAAAAATAAGGGATTTGCGTTTTCGGATGCTACTTATTTTGCAGTGCTTGCTTTTTGATTACACTAAAACCAGTTCACACCCGACTATCCCAATAAAGCAGGAGCGGTGATGGACCTTACCATGCAACTCAAGGAAGAAACATTTCTGAAGGAACGCGGCCGGCTGTTAAACTTTATACGCAACCGCGTGGCAACGCTTGAAGAGGCAGAAGATATCCTGCAGGATGTTTTTTACCAGTTTATTGCTGGCTATGAAACCATTGAGTCGCTTGACCGGATTACAGCCTGGCTGTTTTCGGTGGCCCGGAATAAAATTATCGACCGGTACAGGCGTGATGCGGCACGACCTAAAAAGGCTGATGTAACCACCGCTATTGCTGGCGATGAGGACGAGCCTTTGCTCTTACAGGAAATTCTGCCCGACTTAGGCAATATGCCTGATAATGTGCTGATGCGCGAGGCAATTTGGGATGCGCTGACGGACGCCCTGGATGAACTGCCGCCTGAACAACGGGAAATTTTTATTCAGAATGAGTTGGAAGAGAAAAGTTTCCGGGAAGTAGCCGAACAAACAGGTGTGTCCATCAACACCTTGCTTTCGCGTAAACGATATGCCATACAGGCATTGCGAAAGCGGCTCCAGGCTTTTTATGAAGAATTATAAAGTTAAACTGAAAGGTTTATGAAAAAGATAGTCAAAATTGTGCTGTTTATTCCCCTGATTGCATTGGCCATAGCCTTGTTTGGATGGGTAACGATGAGCCTCTGGAATTGGCTCATCCCGCAGTTGTTTAATGGCCCGGTTATCACCTTCTGGCAGGCGCTTGGCTTGCTGGTGCTTTCCAAAATACTGTTTAGCGGATTTGGCAAAAGTGGCGGCCATCACAAGGCGCATTGGAAACGCAACTGGCAACGAAAACTCAGCCATATGAGTCCCGAAGAACGGGAACGATTTAAGCAGAAGTTCGAGGAGCGGTGGTGCCGAAAATCATCCTCAACCCCGGCTGGACCAGGGCAAAACTCACCCCTTTCTTAAAAATTTAACAAAAACTTTTTACCAAAAACCCAAACCTAAGCCCTGGATTAGCGTTAAAGGAAACGTTGGAAACTTTGGTAATACTAATAGTTTCCATAGTTTTGCCCCCGTTATGGAAGAATCCGATATCAAAGAAAAAATCCTGAAAGGCTCGGAAGAGCTGTTTATGCGCTACGGGGTGCGAAGCATTTCCATGGACGATATTGCACGCCACCTGGGTGTTTCAAAAAAAACGTTGTACCAGCACTTTGCCGATAAGGACGAGTTGGTGCTGATGGTTTCGCGGAGCCACCTGGATCGCAACATCATCCAATTTGACGGAATCCGCGATGAAGCGAAAAATCCAATTGAAGAACTGGCAAAGATTTCCGTTTGCATGAAGCACAACATGGAGACCCTTAACCCCACCTTGTTGTATGATTTACAGAAGTTCCATCCGAAAGCCTGGAGCGAGTGGATAAATTTTAAAGGAAAGTACCTGCGCGAGTCCATTGTGCGCAACCTTAACCAAGGTATTGCCGATGGGTACATCCGCCCCGATGTTAACCCCGAAATCATGGCTGCCATGCGCATTGAATTGGTTCAGCTGGCTTTTAACAACGATATTTTTCCGCCTTCCCGCTTCCGGTTAGCCGAAGTGCAGGAGCAGATCTTCGACCATTTTGTTTTCGGGCTTGTTACCGAAAAGGGAAAGAAACTCTATCAAAAACTTAAAGAAGTAAACTATCAACCCTCCGCCACATGATGAAGAATTTTGTACTTGTTGTAATTGCCGCGATAGCCGCTCAGGCTGCAATGGCCCAGCGGCCGATGACCTTAGAGGAATGTATTGATTACGCGCTCGAAAATAATCCCAATGTAAAAAGTTCGCGCGCTGCCGTTGAAGCCAGCCAGGCCAAGGTTGGCGAGTACCTTTCCAGCGGGTTGCCGCAACTATCGGCAGCAGCCGACCTGGGCGATAATTTTGTGATTCCGACAACGTTCGTTCCGGCACAGATTTTTGATCCGAGCGCGCCTGAGGGTGCCCTGGCCCCGGTGCAGTTCGGGACGAAATACACAGGCAGGGCTACCATTGATCTGCAGCAGATGATTTTCAGCGGTTCATACTTTGTAGGGCTTAAAGCATCGCGCACGTACACCGAACTTTCAAAGCGCGAACAGACGGCCTCCGAAATTGACCTGGTGGCCAATGTAAAAAAGGCATACTACTCCGTGCTGGTAAATAAGGAACGATACGCCCTTGTTCAAAAAAATTTCCAGCGGCTGGATTCGCTGCTCCGTCAAACACGGATAATGTATGAGAACGGGTTTGCCGAAAAAATTGATGTGAACCGCGTGCAGGTTCAGTTCAATAACATTTCGCAAACCATAAAAACAGCTGCAACAGGCCTTGATGTAAGCCTGAAGTTGTTAAAGTTCCAAATGGGCATGCCCATGAAGGAACCGTTAACGCTTGCCGATGATCTACAGACCATCCGGTTTGAAGCCCTGAGCGGTGATGTGAGTTCCAACTTTAATTACCATAACCGCATTGAATACGGCCAGCTTGAAATCAACAAAGCGCTGGTAGGCCTCGATATCAAAAATACCAAAGTGCAATACCTGCCTTCGCTTGACTTTTACGGAAGCTATGGCGCCAGTTATGGTACCTCTGTATTCAGCAACTTTGTTGCTTTTGGTGAAAACTGGCGGACATTCGGGGTGTACGGCCTTCGCATAAACATGCCCATTTTTGACGGCATGCGTAAAAGCAAAATAATTCAGCAAAAAAAGTCGCAACTCCGGCAAGTTGAAAACGCCCAGCAGTTGCTGAAAAACCAAATTGACATGGAGCAGGAACAATACAGCCTGGAATTTGAGAATAACTTAAGCGCACTAAAAGCCCAGGAGGAGAATATGAAACTGGCCGAAGAAGTGTATAACGTGGCAGTTTTAAAATACCAGCAGGGCGTTGGCTCGAACATTGAAGTGATTGATGCCGATGCCGCTTATAAGGAGGCGCAAACCAATTACTTCGCTGCGCTTTACGATGCCCTCATTTCCACCGTTGATCTTGAAAAAGCCTACGGTAAAATTGTAATACCATCAACTAAAAAATAACCCCAAATCCGGATGAAAAGTAAACTATACATCGCAAGCATTATTGTCTTAGCCGTTGCCTGCAGCAAGCCGAAAGGTTCTGACGTGGAGGCAAAGAAAGCCGAACTGGAGCAGGCCAGAATTGCTGCAGCCAAACTGAATGAAGAGATTGCTAAACTCGAAAAGGAGATTAGCGCGTTGGACCCTGAGTTTGCAAAGCAAAACAGCAAAGCAATTTTGGTTTCAACTTTTGTGGCTGAAAAGCGCCCGTTTGAACATAAAGCCGAAGTGCGCGGAACGGTGGAGTCAAGGAAGAATGTATTGATTGCCGCACAAACCGGTGGCGAAATAAAACGCGTGCATGTGCGCGAAGGGCAAAACGTTGCCAAAGGCCAAACGCTGGTGTTGCTGGATGCCGAAATCATCCGGAACACTATTGCTGAACTTAAAACGGCACTTGAACTGGCCACTTCGGTATATGAACGGCAGGCAAAACTCTGGGAACAGAAAGTCGGCACGGAGATTCAATACCTGCAAGCCAAAAATAATAAGGAGTCGCTGGAGCGCAGGCTGGCTACTGCCAATGCGCAGCTTGACCAGGCAATTGTTAAAGCTCCGTTTTCCGGTACGGTTGACCAACTTCCGGCCAAAGAGGGTGAAATTGCTTCGCCCGGCATGCCGCTGGTGCGGCTGGTTAGCCTGGACGACAGCTATATAAAGGCAGATGTATCGGAGCGGTTTATCGGTAAATTCAAAGCGGGTGATCCGGTGGAGGTTTTCTTTCCGGCTAACGATCAAAAACTGAATTCAAAAATTGCATCCGTAAGCCAGGTTATTAACCCGGAAAACCGCACGTTCATTGTTGAAGTGTATTTACCTAAGGTAAACTTCGTTGTAAAGCCTAATCAGGTAGTGGTGCTTCAGCTTCGTGATTATGTAAGCGAGGCCACATTGGCAGTACCTACCCGTATCATCCAAAAGGATGAAGAAGGCCAGTTTATTTTTGTTGTGGATAACCGTGGCGATAAAATGCTTGCCCGCAAGGTGCACATAACCACCGGCATCACGTCAAAAACAGAAACCGAAATCCTGGAGGGACTGGAAGGAAACGAAATGATAGTGAATGAGGGCTATCGCGACTTAACCGAAGGGGTGGAAGTTGTGCTAGCCGGACCGGTAAAAGGAGTTAACGGAGTAGCGAAAAACTAACCGGGTTAAACCATGAGCGAAAACAAAAAAGAACTTAAAGTTGATAAGGAATTCGGCCTTTCATCGCTGGCACTGAATAACCGCACTTCGGTAATGTTCCTGGCCTTTCTGATTACGGTTATGGGCATCATGACCTACATCAGTTTACCCAAGGACAGCTACCCAGAAATTGAGCAGCCCACTGTTTACATCGGTACGTCCTACCCGGGTAATTCACCTATTGACATG
>JAGUUF010000198.1 GCA_020063545.1 Cytophagales bacterium | reverse complement strand
GAAAAATACCGGTAAGGTTTTTGGAAATGCCTGGATGGCCAAAGTAACGGATGAAGGCGACACACTTTTTCTGTCGGCCGATACGCTGGTTTCGGTTGATAATCCTGAGCCCTCCAAAAAGCGATTGCTGGCATACCATAATGTTAAGATTTACAAAGCCGACCTGCAGGGTGTTGCCGACTCGGTAGAATACCGCCAGGCCGATTCAACCCTTATTTTTTACCGGAACCCCGTGTTGTGGACGGAAGGAAACCAGATGGTGGCCGATACCATTACCATGCTGATTGAAAACAACACGATCAGCCGGATTTTTATGAAATTCAATGCCTTTGTTATCTCAGTGGATACATTGAAAAACTACAACCAGATGAAAGGCCGCAAAATGACGGCTTACTTTCAAAACAAACAGTTACACCGCGTGGTAATTGACGGCAACGGGGAGAGCATCTTTTTTGCGCTTGAAGATCGGACCAATGTATTTATGGGTATGAACAAAATTATCTGCAGCAACATCACCATACGCTTCCGCGATGGGTTTGTAAACAACATCAGCTTTTACGTGAAACCGGAGGCCGAATTTATCCCGCCTCACGAGCTGGTAAAAGAAAAAACCAGGTTAAAAGGGTTTGTATGGAAAGAAGAAAGCCGACCCGCAAAGTACGATGTGGTGAAGCGGCCGGCCCCCGTGGCGCAACAGCCAACAAAAACCCTGCGTTAACCTGGTGTTAACCATTAAAATTCAGGGTGTTTTACTATGAATACCCGTTAAATAATACTACCTTTTATGCCAACTCCTCTCATCCATGAAAAAGCTTCTGCTGTTGGCTTGCGGGCTTTTGGTTGTAGTGTTTTCAAATGCGCAGAGTTTTGAAATCACCGGCCGGCAGGAGAGTTACCGCGGTTTTATTGGCGAACTTCTTACAGCCCCGTTATCCGTTAAAAATGTTTCACAAAAGCCCATTACCCTGGTTATCCGCCCGGCCAGCTCGCAGATTGGCGGAACACAGCGTTTTTTTATATGCCCGACCGGGCGCTGCGAAACCGACCAGGTTAATGATGCCTTAACCATTCGCCTTGAACCCGGGCAGGTTTTTTCCAACTGGTCGGTTGCACTGGAGGGTGGCCTGGTGCCGGTAACCAGCATTGCCCGTTACCGGGTAACCAACCTGTCAAACCCGGCTGAAACCGCAGAACTTGAATACACCTTTATTGTTGAGGAAAGGCCTGCCCGCTCCGAAATATTCCAGTCGCGCCACATTACCATACACGATGTATACCCCAATCCGGTAACGGATTTTGCCACCATTAATTACCGGCTGCATACCGAAGCCGTAAGGGCCAAAATTGTCATTCATAATATCCTGGGCAGCCGGCTTGAAGAATTTGACCTGCCTTTTTTGGAAAACCAGGTTAAGCTAAAGGCCACCGAGTTGAGTGGCGGCATCTACTTTTACACGCTTTACCTCGACAACGAGGGGGTAATGACCCGAAAACTTATCGTTAAAAAGTAAGCACACCAAAAGGGGGTTTTCTGCGTTTTACACATGTTTCGCTGAAATACTATATTTGCAGGCTTATGCGGGCAATACGTGTCATTTTTGTTGTTTCCCTTGTGCTGTTGGGTACCTCGTGCGGCAAATTCCGCAAGATTGAAAAGAACCCCGACTGGCGTATTAAGTACGAAGCAAGCCTGGCCTATTTTGCCAAAAAGGATTATTACCGGGCATCGGTACTGCTGGAGCAAATCATGCCGGTAATCCGCGGGCTGCCCGAAGCAGAGAAGGGTCAGTTTACCCTGGCCTATTGTCAGTACTACCAGAAATTGTACCTGCTGGCCAGCGAGCAGTTCAGAACGTTTTACGAAACCTACGGCCGCAGTTCGCTGGCCGAAGAGGGACGGTACATGTATGCCTATTCGCTGTACAAATCATCGCCCGCTTCAAACCTCGACCAGACCGAGAGCGTACAGGCCATGGCCTCTATGCAGGAGTTCCTCAACCGTTATCCCTCCAGTAAGTTCCGCGAACAGGCCCTTGACGTAATCTTTACCATCCAGGCCCGGCTTGAAGAGAAGGGGTTTACCAATGCCCGGCAATACTACAAGTTACGCAACTACAAATCGGCCATTGTGGCCCTCGGAAATTTTATCAACAACTTTCCGGATTCGAAGTACGTGGAAGAGGCACATTTTCTTATTGTGGCATCGCACTATAAACTGGCCGAACAAAGCATAGCTTCGAAACAGAAGGAACGTTACCAGGGTGTGGTTGATGATTATGTTGAATTTCTTGACCGCTTTCCCAACAGTACCTATTTAAAGGAAGCCGAGAAATATTATGTTGACAGCCTGGACAAACTCGGAAAACTAAAATCGTAATTACACAATTAAATTTATGGCGATACAATCATCTATTATTACGCGCGATCTTGAAAAACTCTCGGAACCCACCGGCAACATCTACGAATCGGTAGTGGTTATATCCAACCGGGCCAAACAGATTGCTGTTAACCTGAAGGAGGAACTGAACTCCAAACTTGCTGAGTTCGCCACCACGGTTGATAACCTGGAAGAAGTTTTTGAAAACCGCGAGCAAATTGAAATCTCGAAGTTTTACGAGCGCATGCCCAAACCCACCTCTACGGCTACCGAAGAGTTTCTTGAGGGCAAGCTCAATTTCAGGATTCGCGGGGCTGAAGAGCAGGCCGAAGCCTGATTAACCCATGCTGCAGGGTAAGCGCATTTTGCTGGGCGTAACCGGAAGCATTGCCGCATATAAATCAGCCGTGCTTACCCGGTTGCTGGTAAAAGCCGGTGCGGAGGTTAAGGTAATCATGACACCTTCGGCCAAAGATTTCATTACGCCCCTAACGCTGTCAACGCTGTCAAAGAATCCGGTGCTTTCTGATTTTAAGCGGGATGACACCGGGCAGTGGAACAACCATGTAGACCTGGGTTTATGGGGCGATGTGCTGCTGATAGCACCGGCCAGTGCCAACACGCTTGCCAAAATGGCCAGCGGCACGTGCGATAACCTGTTGCTGGCGGTTTACCTTTCAGCACGTTGCCCGGTTGTGCTGGCACCCGCCATGGACCTGGATATGCTTCAGCATCCGTCAACAAAATCAAACCTTGACAAAGTCAAATCCTACGGAAATCAGATCATTGAACCCGTTTATGGCGAACTGGCAAGCGGGCTGGTAGGCACAGGCCGCATGGCCGAGCCGGAAGAAATTATTTCCTGGCTCGAATCATTTTTTGATTCAAAAAAAAAGTTAACCGGTAAAACAGCTATTGTTACGGCCGGCCCAACGTACGAGGCCATTGACCCTGTGCGGTTTATCGGCAACCATTCCAGCGGTAAAATGGGCTTTGCCATTGCCGAAGCCCTTGCAAACGAAGGGGCAAATGTGCACCTGGTAACAGGCCCTACGCACCAGCATACTACCCATCCTGCCGTTGTCGTTAAACGGGTAACGTCTGCTGAAGAAATGCATAACGCGGTTACCGGTATTTTCCCGCAATCCGATGTAGCAGTGCTTGCTGCTGCAGTGGCCGACTATAAGCCGGTAGCGAAGGCCGATCAGAAAATAAAAAAGAAGGATGAAAGCCTTACGCTTGAACTGACGAAAACACACGATATCGCGGCCTCGCTGGGCAAACAAAAGCGCAACGGCCAGTTTATTGTAGGCT
>JAGUUF010000008.1 GCA_020063545.1 Cytophagales bacterium | reverse complement strand
TATCGCGGGGGCGGCCGTGCAATGGCTACGCGATAGTTTAGGGTTTATTGATGAATCAAAAGACTCGGAATACTTTGCCGCAAAGGCGCTGGGTTCAAACGATGTGTATGTCGTTCCGGCTTTTGCCGGCCTGGGAGCGCCTTACTGGGATATGTATGCCCGAGGCGCAATTTTCGGGCTTACCCGCGACACAGGCAAAGACCATATCATAAAAGCCACCCTGGAGTCGCTGGCCTATCAAACCAAAGATGTACTGAATGCCATGCAGGAAGATGCCGGGTTAAAACTTGCCAGGCTAAAGGTGGATGGCGGGGCGTGTGCCAACAACATCCTGATGCAGTTCCAGGCCGATATACTGGGTACCGAGGTTGAGCGCCCGGAAGTGATTGAATCAACTGCCCTGGGTGCCGCGTACCTGGCGGGCATCAAAGCGGGGCTATGGAATCGGAGAGATATTGTTGCGAGGCGCAACGTGCAGCATGTTTTTAAACCGGAGATGAAACCGGAGGTACGCGATCAGCTTTATGCTGGTTGGAAGAAAGCTGTTGACCGTGCGCGAAGCTGGTTAAGCTAAGCTGTGGCGGATGGTATGTAAACTTTTTGAGAAGGCCAACGAAGAATAAATATCCGCGCTTTTCTTTTTCTGCCTTTCCATTGTTCCGGGTTCGCACGCATACAATCCGAATTTCATGGAGGGCCCCAGGTGCCATTCAAAGTTATCCCACGTGCTCCACCAGTAGTACCCGCGGATGTCAATACCATCTTCAATTGCCTTCAGTACTATGCCGGCATAATCCAGGATGGCTTGTTGCCGCAGTTCATCACGCGCATCGCAAACACCGTTTTCGGTAATGATGATGGGTTTTTTATACTTGTTCCAATACCGGTCAATACAAGTGCGCAAGCCTTCGGGATGATACTCCCACATGTCATCATGCTGTTTGCCCAGTGCTTTAATTTTTTCGGGTGTATCCACATACGTTACCGGCAGGGGGTCGTGTGTAACGCGTGCATAATAGCTCATCCCGAAAAAGTCTGCCTTCTCAAAGTGGCCGGGTACATAGTCCATAAACCACCAGTCGCTTAACCGTGCCGGAAACCAGCCGAGTACATTCTCGTGTGTAAAGAGTGTTGCATTATGCGATATTCCGACCGGGTGATCGGGATACTTTTGCTTGATGTGGTCGTAAACGATATGGTGGGCTGCCCCCATATTCTTTACTACCTTGCCGGCCAGGTAGGGATTAATCTTAAACGGAGGGAAGAAGCCGGTAATCCATCCGTAACTTGCATATACATTCGGTTCGTTAAAGGTGTTCCAGCTTGAAACGTAATCGCCAAACTCATCAACCACCCGCCTGCAGTAATCAACCCACAGGCTTATATTTTTGCTTTCTTCCCAGCCGCCTTGTTTTGCAAACCAGAGTGGATTGGTAAAGTGATGGAGGACCATCATGATGGAAACACCCCGTGCCTTCAGGTCAGCCAGGAATTCATGATAGGCCCCGGTTGTTTCCGGATGAAATTTCCCGTTGGGTTCGCGTTGCAGCTTACTCCATTGCAGGCTCATCCGGTACCCCGGTGCCAGCGATGCAATAATGTCAGCATCTTGTTTGAAGCGCAATTCATGATCGGTAGTGCGCTGGAATACCGAACCATCGCGGGCTTTAACACCCTGCCAGTCATGTTCAAATGCCGTTTCTATCTGGGCGGCTGCCGTGCTGGTGCCGAAAATAAAATGGTCGGGAAAGGTTTTCACCGTTGCTGGCGGGCTAAGGCCGACTGGCTTACTTCCCACTCGTTCCAGTATTTTTTCAGGAGGGTGAGGTCGTGCTCCAGGCAGGGATAGTGTTGATCTTTTTTTGGCACGACAGGCATAGTCCCTTTAGCCAAATCTTCCGGACCCAGGCCTGCGGTCCATTCAAAATGTCCGGGGTCAAACGGAGAACGCCAGCGGCCTCCCCAGCGAAGTCCAAGTCGTTCGCCAATAACGCCAACCTTTCGCCACAGCTGCATGTTGTGCCACTGCGCCTGGCCGTTAACCATGGGAACAAGATCGACTGCCAGACCGTACTGGTGTTTTGAACTGCCGGCACCGGTTCGGGTGTACCGCTTTCCCATACTCTTGTATTCGGCCTGCTTGGCGCGTGTGCGGTAGGTTTCTACAACAGCCAGTTCAATGCCTTTTCTGCGGGCCAGGGTTATCAGTTGCACTACCTTATCGCGAAAGTAGGGGTGAAGTGCATCAAGTGAGGTGATCATCGGCAACTCACCGCGGTTTTTGCCGAATTCATAATTACCGGCCAGTGTCCATTGGCGCCATCCATTCACGGTGTCTTCCAGGTAATAAACAGCGGTTGCCTGCTGAAGCTGTTGCTGGGCATGTGCAATGGAGTCAAGCCTTGCCTGTTCTTTCCGGTTGCGCTCCATGTCCAGCCTTTTAATAATCTCCACTTCGCTGCGGCAATCGTAGGAATCAAACGGGCCGCTGGTTTGACCATAGAGCGGTGCGCTTACCAGGCTAACGGCAAAAAATACAATCAACGTGTACCGGCACATGGGTTAAAAATAGTGCTGCAAAGGTAATAAGTAGAAGCAAATTCCGAAAGCGCTTAATCGCGGGGCTTCTTCTGTATTTCGGCAAGTATCTTATCGTATCTCGCCTTTACTTCCGGATCGGATTTCACCGCATTGCGCAACTTATTGTAGGTAGCCGATCCAAGTTTTTCAGTAGTAAGGCTTTTCAGTGCTTCCGATAGTTTTATTGTTTCTTCGGTGCGCTTAAGGTTTATCTCCTGCAGGGCTGCCAGTTCTTCGGGTGTTGCTTTGGCTTCCTTTAATTTTTCCTGGTCGTTACCCAGCTGCGAAAGCTGGTTGTATCGTTTTTCCGAAAGCTTAGGATTGTTTTTTATTAACCGGGCAAGCGTGGTTTTCAGTTGTTCGGTCAAATCGTTAATCGAATCCATTACCATGGCATATTGTTTCAGTTCCTCATCAGAAATAGTTGACGATAGATCCTGAGCTGAAACGGTTAAGCTCGCTGCAAGGGTAAGCAGCGCTGCAAGGTAAATCCGGATAACGGGAAGTTTCATGGTAAACCACATTTTAACGCGAATATCTGGAATCGGAACCTGTAAATTGCAAACGTTTGAACATTTCATTTTCGTACTCCAATTGCTTAATTTGTCCGCTCTTTTAAAAGCTTAATACTATGACGGAAGAACTGGTATCCACCTATGCCATAAAAAACGATGCCGCCCTGGATTGGGTTAAACAAGTTGCTGAATTGTGTAAGCCCGACCATATCCGGTGGTGCGATGGAAGTACGGATGAGTATAACGAGTTGTGCAACAAGCTGGTTGAAAAAGGAACTTTTATCCGGCTTAATCCCTCAAAGCGGCCGAACAGTTTTGCCTGCTTCTCTGATCCCAGCGATGTAGCACGTGTAGAAGACCGAACCTACATCTGCAGCCGCAGAAAGGAAGATGCCGGCCCCACCAACAACTGGGTTGATCCGAAAGAAATGAAGCAAACGCTGGATGGGCTGATGGACGGCTGTATGACGGGCCGTACCATGTATGTGATACCCTTTAGCATGGGCCCCATAGGTTCGCCCATTGCCCATATTGGCATTGAAATTACCGATTCGGAATACGTGGTTGTAAACATGCACATCATGACGCGTGTCGGCAAAAAGGTGATGGATGTGCTCGGCACCAAGGATGATTTTGTAAAATGCCTGCATACCGTGGGTGCACCGCTTAAACCCGGGCAGAAAGATACAACCTGGCCTACCAACCCCACTACCAAGTACATTGTGCATTACCCGGAAGAACGCTCGATTGTTTCCTATGGATCCGGTTATGGCGGCAATGCCCTGCTCGGCAAAAAGTGCTTTGCCCTGCGCATCGCCAGTTCCATGGCACGCGAAGAAGGATGGCTGGCAGAACATATGCTGATATTGGGTGTTGAAACGCCCGACAAAGAAAAAACCTATGTGGCTGCAGCTTTTCCGAGCGCCTGCGGCAAAACAAATTTTGCCATGCTTATTCCTCCAAAAGAATTAAGCGACTGGAAAGTGACTACCGTTGGCGATGACATTGCCTGGATTAAACCCGGCAAAGACGGACGGCTCTATGCCATCAACCCTGAGTACGGGTACTTTGGTGTGGCTCCGGGTACGAATGAAAAATCAAACCCCAATGCGATGAAGACCATCGCAAAGAATACCATTTTTACAAACGTGGCTATTACTGACGATGGCGATGTGTGGTGGGAAGGCATGACCAAGGAGATTCCGAAAAATTTAACCGACTGGCGTGGACAAAAGTACGATCCCGCTTCGGGTAAACCGGCTGCTCACCCCAATGCGCGCTTCACCGCCCCTGCATCGCAGTGCCCGTCAATCGATCCGGACTGGGAGAATCCGAATGGCGTGCCGGTAGGTGCCTTTATTTTTGGCGGAAGACGCAGCACCACCGTACCCCTTATTTACCAGGCCCATAACTGGAACTACGGTGTTTACCTGGCTGCCACTATGGGCTCGGAAATGACGGCCGCAGCGTTTGGCGAAGTAGGAAAAGTGAGGCGCGACCCGTTTGCCATGCTGCCGTTCTGCGGTTACCACATGGGCGACTACTTTAACCACTGGCTGCAGTTTGGCCGCGACATCCCTAACCCGCCACGCATATTTGGCGTGAACTGGTTCCGTAAAGATGAACAGGGAAATTTCCAGT
>JAGUUF010000104.1 GCA_020063545.1 Cytophagales bacterium | reverse complement strand
TGGGTCTTGCATTAGACCGTAATCGAAGCAGCCGGTAACTACCGGCACGGTAGTCAGGCTTGAAGGCCGGCTTTAACACGCTCCGGTACCGGCACTAATTTGCGCTTAGTATAATCAAAACAAACGATACCTGTTTTTCCGTGTGCCACATCCTTTCCGGTGGCTTTATTTGTCAGGCGATACACCAGGTCAAATCCATACTTATTGAAATCGGTTGCAGCAATTTCTATAATGAGCACATCGCCAAGAAACGATTCAGCTTTATACACCACGGCAGCATCGGCAATTACCTGGCCGATGGTTCCTTCCAGGCTGATTTCGCTTTCAAAGCCAAGGTGCCGGTAATACAGCACGCGGGCTTCCTGCATGATGGTAAGAACTGAATCATTGCCAACGTGGCCGCCATAATTCAGGTCGGAAACCCGCACCGGCAGTTCGCAGGAGAAATGAAAATTCGTGGGCAGGGAAATATGAATACGGGGCATGAATATGTAATATTTTTACTTTGGACACATCTTAAAATTCGCGATTACAGTCGCGGCAACGCGAAATTGTTTTTGGCGGAAACAGCACAAAAAAAAGCGAGAAGAATAACGATAATATAACGGAAACCGGCTTCCGGCTGTACCCGGTTTCAATGTTAACCGACCGGCAACAGGGGCACTGAATCGGCTCTTCATCGGGTAACTGCACTACTTCATTCAGTACTTCCTGTGCCCGTACCTTGTCTATTTCAAAAATGTGAAGCCGTACACTGAACCTCGGATTTTGAATCGGGTACAGGTTGGCCAGGTTTTCTTCCGTTAAAAAGCAGGGAATGCCATAGGCATCCAACTTGGTTTTGGCGATATTCGCTTCAATGGTGCTGCCAAAAGTTTTCAGTACAATAATGTTATCCTGCTCCTC
The DNA here is from genome assembly GCA_020063545.1 of Cytophagales bacterium. GTDB lineage: Bacteria > Bacteroidota > Bacteroidia > Cytophagales > Cyclobacteriaceae > UBA2336. The sequence goes on along the minus strand of JAGUUF010000104.1, from coordinate 4,945 downwards.
CATGGGTATTGATGTGATTACAAATCGGGTATTAACGCAATATCCGCATAAAAAACTTTGCAGTAACCTGTAACAAATATAACAGCCGGGCGTCTGGTTAATGGATTTGAAAGAATGGATGCTGAAGTATTTCAAAACCGTGTTCTTCCTGTAAAAAACAAGCTTTTTCGGTTTGCCTTGCGCATGCTTGGCAATGAAGACGAGGCCAAAGATGTGGTTCAGGATGTTTTTATCCGGCTATGGAACGGGCGTGAACAACTGGCTGATATTCAAAATATGGAAGCCTGGTGCATGCGGATAACAAAAAACCTTTCGCTGGACATGCTAAGGGTGCAGAAACGAAGAGGAACTCACACCATGAACGGAGGTTTTGATATTCAACATACGGATGCAACTCCCGATGTCAAAACCGAATTGGGTGAAAGTATGCAAAATGTAAGTGAACTGATAGCTGCGTTGCCGGAAAAACAACGGCAGATTATTCACCTGCGGGATGTAGAAGGGTATTCGTATAACGAGATTTGCGACATTCTTGAACTGGATATGAACCAGGTTAAAGTAAACCTGTTTAGGGCGCGAAATGCCGTTCGGGAAAAACTGATGAAAATAAACGCATATGGACTCTAAGCGTTTGGATGAATTACTAGCAAAATACTGGAACTGCCAGACTACGCTCGAGGAAGAGCAGGAGCTTCGCAGGTATTTGACCGAGAACGATGTTCCTGATGACGTTATGCCCGTGGCAAGCCTCTTCCGGTATTTTGAACAGCAGGGTAAAATGGCGGTTCAAAACGATTTTGACAGGACAGTAATGCAAAAAGTGGTGCAGGCTAACCGCGCGCGTTCCGGTAAACTCAAAGCGCTTGTCAGCTACTCACTGCGCATAGCGGCTGGTGTTGCGGTATTGGTTGCAGCTATCGTACTGGTGCGCCAGGAACTACGTAAGTCGGATAGTGTTGCCGTAAATGGCGAACTGGTTGACACGTTTGATGACCCGAAGGAGGCCTTCAAAGAAACTAAAAGAGCCCTCGAAATGATTTCAAAGGGTTTTGGGCGGGCCGAGCAGCAGGCAAAGAAAATTAACACGTTTAATGAAGCACAGGAAAAAATTCAACGTCAATTAAATAAAAACAAGGAACTGTAAATTCAAAAAGAAAGTAAAACCATGAAAAAGATAATTGTAGTACTGGTATTGGTTGCTGCGGGCACAGGTGTGTATGCGCAGGGCGAAGCGATTGCAAAGTTTTTTAACAAGTACGCCACCGATGATTCGTTCACCACGCAGGTAACCATATCGGGCAAAATGTTCAGCCTGTTTACCGACATGGAGGCCGAAACACCGGAAGACAAAGAGGTGCTGGATGCCATCAGTAAGTTAAAAGGCCTGCGCATTATTGGTAAAGAAAATACCAGCGATGCGCGTAACCTGTACAAAGAAGCTTTTGGAATCATTACTTCTAATAAGTATGAGGAGTTGATGGCTGTGCGGGATAAGGATAAGGACATGAAGTTTTACATCCAGGAAAAGAGCCCCGGAAAAATCAGTGAATTGGTAATGCTGTCCGGCAACGGCCAGGATTTCATGCTGATGAGTTTGTTTGGCGAAATTGACCTGAAGCAGGTTTCGCGCATAGGCCGCAAAATGAATGTGGAAGGGCTCGAAAAACTTGAAAAGGTGGACGAAAAAAAGAAGAAGAGTTGATCGGTAAAAGATTAATTAAACGGAAGCAACTGTAAAACCCTGCAGTTGCTTCTTTCGTTTTAATAACCATTGTCATGAGAAAACTTGTTTACTACTGCCTGCTACTGGCTCCGTTTGCAGCCGCTGCACAAAGCAAGACAACTGAAAACCTTCAGAAGAAATTCAGCGATTCATTTTCATTATTCTTTTATCACAATACCCTGCGCATGATAAATCAGTCGGAGAGCAAAGAGTTTGATGAGTTGATTAAAGATATTGAAAAGATGAAGTTTCTGATGATTGACAAGAAGGAAGCATTTAACGCCTCAGATTATCAGCAATTAAGGAAAGCGTATCGGGCTGAAACTTTTGAAGAAGTTATGACTACCCGCTACCAGGGAAGAAACCTGGATGTTCTGCTGAAGGAGAAATCAGGTAAAACACAGGGAATGGTTGTGCTGGTAAATGACTCAACAAGCCTGTATGTACTGGATATCGTAGGCCGTATTGCGCTTGATCAGGTCACTACATTATACAGTGCCATTGATGAGAGCACCGATATCGGCAATAAAATTAAAAACTTCTCCAATCGTAATGCCAAGCGGAAGGATGGCGACAAAGAAGACAAGCATTAAATTACGTTAGTTCTTGGCACCTGTTCTTTCTATACAAAATCTAACCAAGCATTTTGGCAGAATTAAAGCCGTTAACAACCTGGTACTGGAAGTAACATCCGGGCAGGTATTTGGTATGCTGGGCCCGAATGGAAGCGGTAAAACCACCACATTGGGTATGCTGATGGGCGTTACCAACCCGACTTCCGGGAGTTTTTACTGGTTTGGAGAAGAACCGACACCACAAATCCGTAAAAAGATTGGGGCTGTGCTTGAGCATCCTATCTTCTATCCTTACCTGAGCGGGCAGAAAAACCTGGAACTAAACGCCATGATCAAGGAATGCCCGGTAGCGAACATTCCTCGGGTATTGGACCTTGTTGAGTTGACCGATCGGAAAAACGACAAGTACAAAACCTATTCGCTGGGTATGAAGCAACGACTGGCCATTGCCTCGGCCCTACTTAATGATCCAACGGTACTTATACTGGATGAGCCCACCAACGGTCTTGACCCGATGGGCATTGCTGAAATTCGTGAGATTATCCGGAAGATTGCCGCCCAGGGAAAGACCATCATCCTGGCCAGCCACTTACTGGACGAAGTGCAAAAAGTGTGTACCCACTTTGCTGTACTGAAAAAGGGCAACCTGGTTTATACCGGGCCGGTTGGCGAAGTAGGCAGCGGTGCCGAAATTGTTGAGGTGAATGCTGATGCTGAAGCCCTGAATGAACTGCTGCTTCAATTCTCCGGAACCACTTCCATTAATCGTGAAAACGGCAGTTACCATGTTTCGCTGCGCGATGGCTTTCACAGCAAAGACCTTAATAAGTTTTTGTTTGAAAGGGGCGTGGTGGCAACCCACCTGGTAACCAAAAAGAAAAGCCTGGAGAAGCAATTCCTTGAAATCCTGTCAGAGTCAACCTAAGATCATGGTGCAGTTATTGAAAATCGATCTTAAAAAGCTTTTGAATTACAGAACCTTCTGGATCATATGCGGCCTGTATTTCTTTACGCTGCTCATGGCTACGGCCAGCGGCATGGAGTTTTTGAAATGGCTGGCCCGCACGGTTGAAGGTTTCGGGCAATCCATAAACATCAACCGTATCCCGCTTTACCACTTTCCCGATGTGTGGCAAAACCTTGCCTGGAGCAGCGGGCTGCTGAAAATAATGATTGCCATTATGGTGGTCATCTCCATCACCAATGAATATTCCTACCGTACCATCCGGCAAAACATCATTGATGGCTTCAGCCGAAAGAAATTCCTTATCTCGAAGATTCTGACCAATGTGGTATTGGCCGCGCTTAGCATGGTAATTGTTTTTTTGGTGGCGTTAATTACCGGACTTATTTACTCACCCGTGTATGATTTTGCTTACATGTTTAAGGGCATTGAGTTTTTCCCGGCTTATTTCCTTGAAGTGTTTGCCTTTCTTTCATTCGCCCTAATGCTTGGTATTTTTGTTCAGCGTTCGGGTTTAAGCATTATTCTGCTACTTAATTCTTATCTGATTGAGCTGATCATAAAAGAAAACCTGGATAACTACTTTCCTGGTGCGATAAAGTTTTTCCCGCTTGAATCCATTATGAACCTGGTGCCGCTGCCATTTGCCCGGTATGCCTTCCAGGAGATACAGGACTATGTAAGCCTGTCGGCTGTGGCCATTGCCCTGGTATGGACCTTCCTGTTCAACTATTTCAGCTACCTGAAATTGAAGCGGTCCGACATCTGATATTTTCAGCGCAAACGTTATTACTGACAAATTTTCTTTTATTCCTACATAGCTGCCACGCCTTATGTTTGGCAGCTTAAATTTGTATGAAATTCATACGATATGAATGCCATTCAGATTTTAGGATTGCTGGCAGGCTCGTGCACAACAGTTGCATTTATTCCGCAGGTAATGAAAACCTGGCGAAGCCGTTCGGCCAAAGACCTATCGCTTGGCATGTTCTCTATTTTTTCGCTGGGTGTTCTGCTGTGGCTTACCTATGGACTTCTGATTAGGGATGTTCCGGTAATTGTTGCCAACCTGGTAACCCTGGTGCTTGCTTCAATCCTTCTGGTATTTAAACTGCGCTGGAAAAATTAATCGTGGTCGCAGGCGCAATACTTGTTGCTGGCAGCTTTTTCGAAGCACTCTTTTCCTTCTTTGTACGAGAACCACGCCAGGCCAAGTGTGCCGGCTGCATCAATATAAGGAAGGCCTGTTAGTTCGTACAAACCGCTGGAGAGCAAAAGGATAACGGACATATAAACGCAAACCAATGTGCAGTTTGCATCGGCTAAAATCGCGTCCGACTGAAGCCGGCTGCCCGTGTATCGTTTGCCGTAAATCAGCCCAAGCATCACAACAATGCTGATGAGCGAGATAACAACTCCCCAAAAAGTTGTTTCGGGTTTTTTACCAAGGTAAATCACAACTCCGGCACCAACTATCAATCCGATGACCAGCAGGTAAAAAGCCGTTCCGGTTATGCGCAGGGCGGTGCGCTCGAACGAACCGGGGCCGGCAGAAGGGTTATGGCGGATGCGAAGCACCATTTGCATAATGCCGATGCCGGATATCATTTCGATAAAACTATCAACCCCGAAGCCGAAAAGGGTCAGCGTTTCATCTTCATACCCAAACCAGGTAGCAATTAT
>JAGUUF010000136.1 GCA_020063545.1 Cytophagales bacterium | reverse complement strand
TAATCCGGATTTTGCACCAGCAGTTTTTCAGTGCATTGCAGTCCGTTCATTTGCGGCATTTCTAAATCCATCAAAATAATATCCGGCCTCAGAATCGGAATTTTTTGCAAGGCCTCCTCACCCGAGTTGGCATACCCGATTACCTCCCACTCACCGCTTCCTTCCACCAGTGAAATGATTCCATCAATTACCAGCTGATGGTCGTCAACCAGGTATAATTTTCCTTTCTGCATACCTTAGGTCTTTAATGGCACAGTAACGGTAACCACAGTTCCGGCATGACCGTTCTGCTCGAATAGTACTGTACCTTTTACAGCTTCAACGCGGCTGCTGATGTTCATAAGCCCGTGACCGGATTTAACGGATTTCAAATCGAATCCCACCCCATTGTCTTCAACAGTCAGGCGCAAGTTGTCGGTCATCCGCAATAACGTAACCGATACTTTGCCGGCCTTTGCATGCCGGATGATGTTGCTGATTAGCTCCTGGATAACCCGAAAAAGGGTCAGTTCGGTTTTTACAGCAAGGCGCTCTTCGGCCTGGTGGTGATGAAATTCGCACTGAATTGCTGTCCCGGAAAATGTACGATTTAACAAATCGCTGATGGCCGGCACCAGCCCCAGTTCGGTAAGTGACCGGGGCATCATCTGGTGTGAGAGGTCGCGCACTTCCGATGAAGTGTTGCGCAGGCTGTCCGACACAACACTCATTTTTGATTGCAGGTTGGGCTCGCTTGTGGCGTGCATAACCGACTCCAACTGGATGATAGTGCCGCTTAACTGCTGCCCGATGCCATCGTGCAGGTCGCGGGCAATGCGTTGGCGTTCTTCTTCTGTTGCCTGCAATACGGCTTCCAGGCGATGTTGTTTTTCCGCCAAAAGAATCGTTTGCTCGCGCGCTCTTTGCTTTGCGCGGAAATACCCATAACCGATTACGGAAAGCAAGGCTACCGTAATGAGCGCAGTTGCCAACAACAGATTATGATTCCGCTGCCTGGCCAATGTGAGATTATTATGCTCAATAACCAGTTGCTGATCGAGTATATGCCGTTCTTTTTCGGCTGTTTGGTATTTTATTTCCATTTCGGCAAGGCTCTCGGCATTGCGTTTGGAAAAACGCTGCTCCAGTATGGCCTGCTGCTTGTCGGCAAATTGCCGGCCTTTACGCGCATCGCCTGTCATGTAATAATAGGCTGAAGCATAGCGGTACAAATCGGATGCGTAAAATTCCAGTTCGGGTTTTTGCTCAACCAGCCTGAACCCTTGTTGAATAAGGGGCAACGCTTTTTCAGGAATTTTCAGGTTGAGGTAAATACCGGCAGCAGCGGCACCAATGTTCATTAAAAATTTTTCAGGCAGTTTAATTGAAGCGTCATGGTTGAGTATCTCCAGATTATACCGTTGTGCCTCCTCAAATCGATTAACCGCTACAAGAGCATTGGCAAGATTACCGGCTAAGTCGTAATACTGTCGCAAAAATTTATGCTCACGGGCAAGGTCCAGGCCTTTCCGGTATACTTCCTCGGCCTTCGTTAACTCCTTCAGGTGAAAATAGCAAATGCCGATGTTGTTGTATGAAGTAGCCGCCTGGGCCAGTAGTGCCGGATCACCCAACCGGATTTGCAATGCCTGTTTATGGTAAACGAGTGCTTTTTCGTAGAGGCCTAACTCCTGGTAAATCAACCCAATGTTGTTCAGCGGTGTACTTTGCGGAATACGTTTGGATTTCTCCAGTTGTTGGTTTTGTTTATTAACCTGCAGAAATAAGTCGAGTGCTGTCTGGTAATGCCCGCGATTCCAGTTATTTAGTCCCAATCCGTTAAGGAACTTTACTTCGAGATCGGCAAACTGATTTAGCCGGCTTTCTTCCAGCCCTTCCTCAAAATTTGCGCGAGCCGAATCAGCTGCCCCTGTTACATCATAATAAACAGCTTTAACATACCTCGCGTGGGTTTGAAGGTATGGCCGGCTTTGTTGTCCCAGCAATTGCTGTGCTTCCTCCAGTTGTTGCCACGCTGATTTTGAGTCATTAAAAACAGCTTGAAATGCAAGTTGCAGCAGGGCCGAAATTTTAGTGGAATCATCGGTTGTTGTTTGCGCAAGATGCCTCAGGCTATCGGTTTTAGCCTGTTGTGCTGCTGCATAAGCAAACACAACCACACCGATGACGGTCAGGTAAATTCCTCGCAATAAAAAATTCATACCAGCCTAAATGCGCATGGTTACCGTATAGCAATTTTACGAAATAGTAAAATGCATCTCAAGGGTCCGGTTCGGACCTGTAGCGGAATAAAAAAGCGGACCTTGTGCGATCCGCTTTACCATTGCAATTACCGGTTTATTAATTTCCAGGTGGCAGGTTTTCGGAATTGAATTGCCCGGCCGTGCGCTTGCGTTTCATCATATGAAAATACCTGCGCCTGGGATGTTGGTTGCCAACCTGGTCATCCGGTATGTCTTCCCGGATAGCTTTTACACGGGCGTGCTTAACCCTGGCCTGCTTTACCCGGTGCTTCTGCACCCGTTCGTGTTTAATGCGCTCCTGCTTAACGCGCAGGTGCTCAACCCGCTGCTGGCTTACACGGGCCTGTTGAATGCGCTGAGGATTTACTGCCAACTGGCGCTGCCGTACCTGTTGCGCAACTACTGCAGCCTGCTGCTGGTCAATTCCGGGCCTTTGCTGGGCATTTGCTTCCATTGCAATGCTTATCATCCCGATAAGGATTGCCATTCCAATTTTCTTCATAACCCATTTTGTTTTAACTGGTGGTTAGACGGTGTAACTACTGTAAAGTTTAATTGCGAAGGGAAGCTTATTCCAACGGCTGGCATATTTGCCTACCTTCGCACCCGGCAGAACCTATGGAAAAATGCACCAGTGGCAAGCGGGCATACGCTACCGCAGAAATTGCTGAAGAGGCGCTCATAGAAGCACATATCCAGTATGAGTATGGCAGGGGAAACGGGCCGGTTACCAGCTACCGCTGCGAAGAATGCGGACAGTACCATTTAACCTCGCAAGGCCCGATGAACGAACGCCTGGCAACGCTAATGAAGAGCGGCAAACTAAAGCGGTTAAAAGAATCCGCCCATTGGAACCGGAGATTGGGAAAACATTAACCAGAAATATAGTTGACACAATATGAAAGGAACACTCACCATTGTTTTACTTATTCTCTCCAATGCTTTTATGACACTGGCCTGGTACGGCCACCTGAAGTTTAAGGAAATGAAGTGGAGCCAAAGCCTGCCGTTGTTTACCATCATCCTCATTAGCTGGGGCATAGCCTTTTTCGAATACCTGTTGCAGGTGCCTGCCAACCGAATTGGGTTTAAGGCCTATGGTGGTCCGTTTTCACTTGTTCAACTCAAGGTTATTCAGGAGGTTATAACACTGGTTGTGTTTGTTGGATTTTCGCTGCTGCTATTTAAAAACGAAACCTTCCGCTGGAACCATGTAATTGGATTTATCTTTCTCATCCTGGCGGTTTATTTTATCTTTAAAAAATAACCGGAACGATTTTTGTTTTTACGTGCAGTCGTTTTGAGATTAAAACTAAATGCAGCAATTCAGAAAAGTTTATGTTCAGCAGGTACTGGGGGGTGTGTTACTGGCAACCCTGCTGAATTTCAGCCTGAATACCATTAACGACTTTAGCTGCTTGTCAACTTTGTTGCCAGCACAAGAAATTGAAAGTTTTACCGAACTCCTGCTCGAAGAAATGCTTGACCTGCCGGGAACGATTCAAGATACACCCGAAAACGACCAGGAATCCTCAATCGCAGCAGGGCTTGCTTTCATTGTCTACAAAACCGTTGAAATTGTTACTCCTTTCTTAGTGGATAAAACCCGGTTGAACCACATACTTTTTGCATCCTTTTATCTCTCTCGTTTTCCGGAAAAAGAATCACCTCCTCCTCAACTTGCGTAGCTGGTACTTTTAAGGGCTGCTTGCCCGTTTTACCAAACTGTGTTCATTAAATTTTTCTAAAATCGGCAACAGCCGCACTACCGTTTACACTTAAGTTAAAAATGAAAAGAATTATACTGTGTCTGTTTATTGCCTATTGCTTCAACGGCAAATCGCAGGAAACTGACAGCCTTAAACTGGTACACCAGCGGCTCGACAGTCTATATATACTTGAAATAGAATCCAAAAATGGCCGTGCCAAGGTACTTCATGCCGAGCCGTTGTATATTGATTTAATCCGCGACCTGGGGGCCCGCAAGGGTGAACAGGAATGGAACATCGGGCTCGGTATAAAGGATAACATTACATTTAATACATACGAAGCACTGATTGAATACGAATTTGCCCCGGTTGACCGCCTTGGTCTGGAGGTTGAACTTCCGTTTTCCATCGTAGCAGCGCAAAACGGTTACGAAACAGACACCCTTCCCGCAAGCCGCCTGGAGAGCCTGAAGGTTGCTGCACAATGGTCATTTCTTGTTTCCGACAAATACAACCTGTCCATGGCGCTGGGGTACATCCACGAGTTTGAATTCTCCTCGTTTAAGGATTTTGGCAACCCGCTTTTTAAAGGGAACATCTATAACCCGTTCTTCATTGCCGCCAAACGATTCGGCAACAATTATCACACCCTTGTTTACACCGGGCCAAAATTTGAACAGGATTTATTAACAAAGACCTGGCACAGGCATTTCGAGGTAAATTCAAACTTCCACTACATGATTACCGGTACACGGAATTTTATTGGCGTTGAACTAAACAAGCAATTTTACAAAAACGATGTTGACATGGTTCTGCGGCCGCAGATACGCGTTGGCATTGCTGATAATTTCCTGATCGGCATTGTTACCGGGATACCGGTGAACCGCGAAAACCAACGCATCAGTTCATTTATGCGGGTTATCTGGGAGCCGGGCCACAGAAACCCGAAACACTAAAACTGAATTTAACCTGACGCTTCATTAGGCCTGGTTTTCCATCGCTCATGGATCCACAGCCATTGCTCGGGGTATTTACGCACTTCCGATTCGATGATGCCGGTAAATTTTTGTGTGTTGGCCAGAACATCCTGCTCTTCGTTTCCGGTTTGCTCCAGTTCCACTTCAGGGTAACAGGTAACTTCCTGCATGCCGTCTCCGCGTAAATGTAAAAACACCGGCACCACTGCTGCTCCTGTTTTAAGGGCAAGCACGGCCGCGCCAATGGGTGTTGAACAGGGCTTGCCGAAAAAATCAACAAATACACTTTTTACCCGCGTATCCTGATCAATTAAAATAGCCACAGTACCACCGGATTTAAGTGTTTTAATTAGTCTTACGGTTTCTTTGCCGCGCTCAATTGCCGAGGCGCCAAGCTTACTGCGCTGCCGCCATAACAATTCAGTAAGGCGTTCATCCTTCATAGCTGTACCGATAATGAGCGGTTTATACCCCCGCACGGCCATTTCGGTGGCGCATAATTCGAACGCTCCGAGGTGTGCGGTAAGAAAAATAACTCCCTTTCCCTTGGCATACGCCCTTTCCAGGTGCTCAACCCCGGTAATAACCCGAAGCCGTTCATAGGTATCGCGAGAGGTGATGCGGTACGACCGGATAATATCCGCTCCATTCTTGCCAATCATCACAAATACCCTTTTGGCCAATGCCCGGATTTCCTGTTCCGACTTCTCGTGTCCGTACGCCAGGGTAAGATTATTGATGGCCACCTTGCGTGAATATGTAGCCGCGTAATATCCTATACCGCCTAAAAATCCGAACAGCGAAAGCCAAAGCTTTCGGGGCACTGCACCGGATACAACAATCAGTATCCGGACAACCATATAAAGAAAGCTGTAGCGAACTTTTCGCCTGAATTTCTTCCACGTCATGAGCGCGCAAAGATAGCAGTTTTGTTTCCGTGTGATTACATTTGATTACCTGGAATGAAAACACTCTATATTGTACGGCACGCCAAATCAAGTTGGGCTGATCCGGGCCAAAACGATTTCGACAGGCCGCTGAACGACCGGGGCAAAAAGGACGCTCCCCGGATGGGAAAGCGCCTGAAGGAACATGGCATTGCGCCCGACCTGCTGCTGAGCAGCCCGGCTAAGCGGGCGTTCGCAACCTGCAAGCGCATCAGCCGGCAGATTGGCTATGATGAAGAAAAAATTAAAACCGAAAAACGGCTGTACCATGCCGATGCGGAAACCATCCTTGACGTGATTCAGAACCTGAACAATAAGTACAACCTGGTTATGGTTTTCGGCCACAATCCCGGGCTTACCGATTTTGCAAACGAAGTAATGCATGCCGGCCTGGCCAACCTGCCCACCTGCGGCATTGTTGCCGCCCGGTTTTTAACCGATAGCTGGAAAAAAGCTGATGCCGGCAACTGCGAGTTGCTGCTTGTTGATTTTCCGAAAAGCAAAGACGATTAAAACTTCAGCGGGTTTATATCCCAAACCCGTTTTTTCAGCACGCCAAATTCTTTAAACCGGTAACCCACCAGAATTTTAAACAGGTTGGTGGAGTTAGAAACGCGTACCTCTTCAAATTTAACAATGCGTGTTTGTGCCGAAAATCCCAGGCCGCCAAAAAACCGATCGCTGTTGTAACCCAACGCAATGCGCGCAACTCCGCTGCTGTTAATGCTGATGTCATCCCGTATCTGCCCGGATTCATCCGCATACTTTATCCAGTGGTGGGCAGGCCCAAGCGCCACCGTTCCGTTGAGGAAGAACTTTCGCCATACCAGGTTATAGGAGTAACCGGGCGCAATGCTTACGGTAGTGTAGCGCATAGCGCTGAACCCCGAACCATTACCCACGGAGTTTTGTACTGAGGGATG
>JAGUUF010000140.1 GCA_020063545.1 Cytophagales bacterium | reverse complement strand
CATGTTTGTTACCGGCCCCAACGTGGTAAAAACAGTTACCCATGAAGATGTAACATCCGAAGAATTGGGCGGTGCCCAAACCCACAGCACCAAAAGCGGGGTAACCCACTTTGCCTGCGCCAACGAAGTGGAATGCATCCGCCAGATAAAAACCCTGTTAAGCTACCTGCCGCAGAATTGTGAAGATGATGCGCCCAGGCTGCCCTATACGTTGGGTAATGAAAAACGGGATGTACTGAATTCTATTATCCCCTCCAATCCCAACCAGCCGTACGATATGCGCGAAGTAATCACCGGCACGGTGGATGAAGGCAGCTTTTTTGAAGTGCATAAAAACTTTGCCGAGAATATTGTGGTGGGCTTTGCCCGACTTGCCGGCCGCAGCATTGGTGTGGTGGGCAATCAGCCGGCTGCGCTGGCCGGGGTGCTCGATATTGATGCCAGTGTAAAAGGTGCACGCTTTGTGCGGTTTTGCGATTGCTTTAATATACCCTTATTGGTGTTTGAAGATGTACCGGGCTTCCTTCCCGGCACCGATCAGGAGTGGAACGGCATCATTACCAATGGTGCAAAATTGTTGTATGCATTTTCGGAAGCTACCGTGCCGCGCGTTACGGTAATTACCCGCAAGGCCTATGGCGGTGCATACGATGTGATGAACTCCAAACACATCGGTGCCGATTTGAACTACGCCTGGCCCACAGCCGAAATTGCCGTGATGGGCGCTAAAGGTGCAGCCGAAATTATCTTCAGGAAAGAAATTGCCGAAGCTGCCGACCCGCAGGCAAAACTCAACGAAAAAGTTGAAGAGTACACGCGGAAATTTGCCACCCCGTACCGGGCTGCACACCGCGGCTACATTGATGAAGTGATTTACCCCGACCAGACCCGTGAGAAATTAATACGCGCATTCGAGATGCTGGAGAATAAAGCAGCAAAACTGCCCAGGAAAAAACATGGAAATATTCCGTTGTAGTTGACTCACCCCCTGTCATCCTTCGGCTGACATCCCCCTCTCTGCCGGCAGAGAGGGGGAGTGAGGGGGGTAAGTCAGCTAATTGACCTGTTCAAATTTTAAAATATAAACACCTGTCGCATTTAACTATCTTTACCAAATTCATTAAACCGCCTATGGACAAAAAAAGCAAAACCTTCTTATTCGAATATTTAAACAATGCTTCACCTACGGGGTTTGAATATCCCGGCCAGCAGATATGGCTTAACTACCTGAAGCCCTACATTGACGATTACATGGTGGATGTATATGGAACGGTGGTGGGCATAATCAACCCGAAAGAAAAATATAAGGTAGTTATTGAAGCCCACGCGGATGAAATCTCGTGGTTTGTCGGATACATAACTGATGACGGGTACATTTATGTTAAGCGCAATGGCGGTTCCGACCACCAGATAGCGCCTTCCAAGCGGGTAAACATTCATACGGAGAAGGGTATTGTAAAAGGAGTATTTGGCTGGCCGGCCATCCATGTACGCGATGCCGCCAAAGAAGAACCGCCATCACTAAAGAATATTTTCATTGACATTGGATGTGATAATAAAAAGGAGGTGGAGGCTTTGGGTGTTCACGTGGGCTGTGTCATCACGTTCGAAGATGAACTGATGGAGATGAATAAGAACTTCCTGGTTGGCCGGGCACTGGATAACCGAATGGGAGGATTTATGATTGCGGAAGTGGCACGCAGGCTTAAAGAAGGAAAAAAGAAACTGCCCTTCTGCCTGTATATTGTCAATTCGGTTCAGGAAGAAATCGGCCTGCGCGGTGCGGAAATGATTTCCAGGAGGTTGAGGCCTGACCTGGCCATTTGTACCGATGTAACACACGATACCTGCTCGCCCATGTACAGCAAAAAGGAAACGGGTCACATTAAATGTGGCAATGGTCCGGTGCTGTGCTATGGTCCCGCAGTGCAGAACAATGTTCTCAAAATGGTCATTCAAACGGCCCAAAAACGGAAAATACCGTTCCAGCGGCAGGCGGTAAGCCGCTCCACCGGTACCGACACCGATTCATTTGCCTACTCGGCCGAAGGCGTGGCATCGGCCCTTATATCCTTACCCCTGAAATACATGCATACCACGGTCGAAACCGTTCACAAAAACGATGTGGAAAACGTTATAAAGCTCATTTTTGAGGTTCTTTTGCAGGTTAAACCGGGGCACGACTTCCGGTACATTAAGTAAAGCGGTAAAATCTTACATCCATAAGAATCGGGTACTGATAGGCTCCTCGGCCGTAAAAGAGGGGCCTATTTTTGTATCGTTAAAAACAAACAGATTCGACCAAAATGAAAATGATTAAGAAAACCCTCAGCATTTTATTGTTGACCTCCGGCACCCTTGTTTTTGCCCAGGAGCGCCCGATGCACGAAGTGTATTCCATGATGGTGTACAACTTTGTAAAGTATGTTCAATGGCCCGATCATACCGAAACCGGTGAGTTTGTGATTGGTGTTATCGGTAATAACGATGTATTCACCACATTAAATACCTGGTATGGCGGCAAGCCCCGCGGCAGCAAAACCTATGTGATTAAGAAATTCAATTCGGCTGCCGATGTAACCGATTGCCACGTGGTGTTTATTGATAAATCAAAAAGCGGTGAGTTCGATGCCGTTAATACCAAAGTGAAAGGCAAGGGCACACTGGTAATTACTGATAAAGCCGGTCTTGGCGAAAAGGGCAGCGGCATTAATTTTAAAAACATCGACAACAAACTGAAGTTCGAACTGAACCAGAAGGCTATTGAGGCCTCTAACCTGAAGGTATCGGGGTCACTTACTTCAATGGCAATATTGATTTAATGTTTTAATTTTAGTATAAACAAAAACCTCTCGAGTTATGAAAAAAGTAGTTTTGTTTTTTGCCGTGCTGCTGGCGGTAAGCGCTGCGCAGGCCCAGGAAAGACCGAACCATGAAATTCATGCGGCCATGGTGTTCAATTTCATCAAGTACGTGCAGTGGCCCGATGAAGGAAGCGGTGGCGATTTTGTGGTGGGCGTGATGGGCGAAGATGATGTGTTTAACACCCTTAAAACCTGGTACGATGGCAAACCCAAAGGTGCCAAGAAGTACGTGGTGAAGAAACTGGCATCGGCTGAAGAAGCAGCCACCTGCCACGTGGTGTACCTGGGTAAAAACAAGAGCAAAGAATTCGAAAACATCAAAAACAACATTTCCGGTAAACCCGTGTTAACGGTAACGGATGGAAGCGGTCTTGGCCAGAAAGGAAGCTGCATCAATTTTAAAGTAGTTGACGGCAAGCTGAAGTGGGAACTGAACCAGGGCACATTTACCAGCTCAAACCTGAAAGTTTCGGGTCAGTTAAGCAGCATGTCTATACTCATCTGATGAGTATAGATTCTTAAAAGGTGTAGGATGGAGGGAACGGATTGGATTTTCCGGGAGTTGGTTGAAAACTCCGGTGATATTTTTACGGTAGTGGATAAAGACTTTCGGATCCGCTACATTTCTTCGGGTGTACGGGATTACGGTGCCGAGCCGATTTCCCTGCTGGGTAAAAGCATCTTTGATTTTGCTTGCCCGGAAGAAATTGAAAAATGGAATCAGCACCTGGCGGGTGTTGAGGAAAGAAGACTGTATGAAATTGGTTTGCGGCTGGTAAAAAATACAACCACCTATTTCGATGTTACCATCTACCGGATAAACCAGGGCGTTGCGGATCATGGTCGTGTGCTTAAACTGCATAACATTACCCGGCAGAAGCTTAAGGAAAAGAAGTTATTGGATTCCAATAAGCAACTGGACCAGGTGATTTACAAAACCACGCACGATTTGCGGGCACCGCTCATGTCGGCTTTGGGGCTGGTTGATTTGGCCATGCATGCCCCGGCCGACCAGAAAGATGAGTACCTGGCCCTTATCCGGAAAAGCCTGAACAAGCTGAACGGGTTTATCGAAGAGATGCATCATTTTTTCCGGACTGAAAAAATGGCTCTGCAGCGGGAACGGATTAACCTGGACGAACTAATCCGGGAGGAACTGGACGACCAGAAAAACCTGTATCGGGCCGATCGCCTGAGCATTGAAACGGTGGTGGATCAAACGGAAGAGTTTTTCTCCGACCGCGTTCGGGTTAAAACAATCCTGACCAACCTGGTTACCAACGCCATAAAATATGCCGATGTAACCAAGGAAAAGTCGGTAATCCGGATAAGTGCAAAAACAGATAAAAACCAGTTGGTTTTGATTGTGGAAGACAACGGCATCGGTATTGAGGAAAAATATCAGAAAAAGATTTTTGACCTTTTCTTCAGGGCCACCACGCAATCGCATGGAACGGGGCTTGGGCTGTTTATCCTGAAGGATACGGTGGAACGGCTAAAGGGTACCATTGAAATGAAATCGCAGCCGGGAAAAGGAACCATGTTTAAAATAAGCATCCCCAACCAGGTAACACAAGCAACAGTTGCCGGTTAACGATATGCGCGCAGGGTCACGGAGTTTTTATTGAGAGGGTCTTTCTTCGTGTGCTCTG
>JAGUUF010000019.1 GCA_020063545.1 Cytophagales bacterium | reverse complement strand
CAATACACAACCTTCCAATCCTTAAACTTGCCCGTAAAACCTTTGTGATGGGTGTTGTGCTTGCGCAAACGTTCTCCCAAATCTTCGGTTGTATGGCCGTTATAATACTTAGCGGCAGTTGAAGAATAAAGAATATAAAAGATGGCTTGCATAAAAAAAGTCTCCCTAAATAAGGAGACTTATACGTGGGAGCTGAGGGATTCGAACCCCCGACCCTCTGCTTGTAAGGCAGATGCTCTGAACCAGCTGAGCTAAGCTCCCTTTATTTTGGGATTGCAAAAGTAGTACAGTTTTTGATTTGTACAAACGCGCGCCCTTTTCGCGTTAATAACCTGTTAAAAAACTAACTTTACCTTCATTTTTTCAACTTGAAAACCTTCCGTAACGTCCTTGCATACACAACTCTTTCCATTGCAGTACTGCTCGTTGCCCTCATTGCCGCCACATTTTTATTTAAAGACCAGGTCATCAACCGGTTTATTCAACAAGCCAACCGGCAACTGAATACACCTGTTAAAATTGGTAAAACAGACGTTTCTGTTTTTGAACGTTTCCCCCAGCTTTCTATCGTATTTCATGATGTTTATGTAGAAGACAGCCATAAGGGACAGTATCCCCTGCTTACTGCTTCCAAAATTTCCTTTCAACTGAACCCGCTTGAAGTTTACCGCGGAACATACCGTGTACTTGGATTAACCATTACCGACTGCGAAACAAACCTGAAGATCGACCCCCAGGGCGAAAACAACTATACCATACTTAAAGAAAGTACGTCTGGAGAATCGGTTGGTTTTCAGCTTCAAAATGTTCTGCTGATCAATTGCCGGGTACGGTTTGTTAACCTGGAGCGGAAAGATGACCTGGTATTTTACACTGACCGCCTTAAAGCAACCATCACCTCCAAACAGGATCAGTACGAAATCGCAGCAAACGGAACGATAACAACGGAACGGATGCTCTTTGATAAACTGGCGCTCCTGGAGAACAAAGTTTTCAGAATTAATGCCAACCTTATTTACGATGATCCCGAAAGGAAACTTACCATATTGCCGTCCGACCTGCACCTGGGAAAATCTCATTTTATGCTGCAGGGTTCATACCAATGGAGGGATCGTAACCTGATTGCCATTTCAACCAGCGGAAAAAACACTACCCTTCAAACCTTGCTTTCGTTTTTTCCGGAAACGTCAATTGAACACCTGCGCCAGTACCAAAGCACGGGCGAAGCGTATTTCAATGCCCAGGTACAGGGGGAGATTGCCGCAAAAAAAAGTCCCGCGTTACGCATTGACTTTGGGTTGAAAAATGCGCGTATCAACCATCCGGAGTACCGGGCAAGCCTTGATGAAACTTCACTGGAAGGCGTGCTCAATATTGCGGCCCTGCATAACCTGAACACGGCAACAATTTCACTTAAGAACATAAGCGGTAAACTTCAGGGCAAAACGTTTCGTTCAAACCTCGAAATCCGCAACATTAACGATCCGGATATAACCTTTGCCTTTACCGGTGAACTGGATGCCGCCTCGCTGTTCAGTTTTTACCCGCTTAAATCAATAAGCCGTCCGGCCGGCACCATCATTGCCGACATTTCATTTGAAGGGAAAACAGCCTGGCTTAAAAGTAAAGCTACCGCACAACAAGCCTCTGCTTTAGGAAACATTGATTTAAAAAACCTGAGCTTTACACTTGGTGCCGATAGTGTTCAGATTAACGACCTGTCAGGAGCGTTGCAATTCAACAAAAACGATCTGGCGCTGAGCAATGTTGAAGGCAAGATCGGCCGCAGCGATTTTCTGCTCAACGGGTTTTTCAAAAATGTGATTACCTGGATGCTTTTCGAAAACCAGCCGGTAAGCATTGAGGCCGATTTGCGTTCCCGGTTTCTCGATTTAGACCAACTATTAATTCTGGGTTTTGGCAAACCCTCGGAAGCATCAAACCAATCCGAATATGAATTTCACATTTCTAAGAACCTGAACCTGAAGTTTAATTGCGATGTTGCCCGCCTGAACTACAAGCGATTTAAAGGAACCAACCTGAAAGGCGACCTGCTGATAACCGGCCAAAAAGCCATTTCCCGGAATATCGCCTTCGATGGCATGGGCGGCCGGTTGGTATTTACCGGCAGCATTGAAGCCAAAAACCCGAAAGCAAATGTGCTTTCATGCGCTTTCCTGCTTAACGGCATCCATGTCGACAGCGCCTTTTACGTGTTTGAAAATTTTCACCAGGATTTTCTTCTTGATAACAACCTGAAAGGCCAGGCCGATGCCGATGTGATGATGGATGTAGTGCTGAACCAGAACCTGCGCATGTTCCCCGAAACCCTGACAGCCGATATCAATGCAACCATCCGAAACGGAGAACTCAATCAGTTCGAACCTCTTAAAAAACTTGACCGCTACCTGGATGACGAGGGGCTAAATGCCATCCGCTTTGCCGATTTGAAAAACGAAATCCACATTCAGAATAAAACAATCTACATACCCCAAATGGAAGTAAAAACCAACGTTTCGGTTATGCAGATAAGCGGCACACACCGGTTTGACCAGCAAATTGAGTATCGGATTGTAACCCCGCTGAACAACAAACGGAAAATTAACCTGGCTGAAGCCACCGGTGCCATTGAAGAAATGGAGGGGCGCTCAAAACTCTTTCTTAAAATTACCGGCACCACCGATAATTACCGCGTACAGTACGATACGGAGGCAGTGAAACGAAAAATCGCATCCGACCTGAAAAAAGAAGTCCAGGAACTGAAAGATTTGTTTAAAAAGAAACAGAAGAAAAAAGAAGCGGAACTATCGAAAGAAGAGTTCGACTGGGATAACTAACCTGCCCATTGCTGATTTTGAGTGCTATTCAAGGGCATTCTTCAAAAAATCATTCATCGGTTTTATTGCCTTGCATACTTCAGCAACCCGTTTCACAAATTTCCTGTCCTTCACCTGCGCATCGCTAAAGTAATGCGATACCACAAAACTTTTATTTTTTAACAACCCGATATGGGGATGATCTTTTGCATATCCTTTCGGAGCCGTTTTTACCCGGTCAAAATCATCCAGCCCGTTTACGTATCGCTTAAATTTCCTGTCGTTAAGAATTTTCAAAAACGCTTCGGCATTGTAATCGATTTCCTGGCGAACCCTGGCCAGGTTTCCGGAATCAGGCATGTATAGCCCGCCAGCCACAAAACAGTTGCCCGGCTCAATGTGTATGTAATACCCCGGCTCCTGCTCCATTTTTCCGTGAGCCGAAAATCCTGCTCCCATGTTGACTTTATACGGCCGTTTGTCTTTGCTGAACCGCACATCGCGGTAAATGCGGAAGGCCTGCTTACGCGGATTAAGCCCGGCCAGGCTTTCATCAAACTTCAGTAATTCTTTATGGAGTGCTTCCAGAAAATCTTCAAAAGCATTTTTAGCTTCGAGGTATCGCGGTTTGTTTTTCTCAAACCAATCGCGGTTGTTGTTCCTGGCAATATCCTTCAGAAATTTTAAGATCTTTTCAAGTTGCATATTCATTTAGTTTCCATAAAGTTCTGGGCCTTCCATGTCTAACACTTGAAGCAATCTCAAAAATGAAATGCAAAACCACAAAGGCCACCAAGTGTGAACAAGAACACGGAGAACACTTTACGATAAATTTTCTTAGTGCGCTTTGTGCATCCTTTGTGCCACTTTGTGGTTAAATTCGATTTTTGAGATTCATTAGTTACAGGGATTTAAAGCCAATTTCAGATAGCCTCCATCACCGCCTCCAAACCGATACCCCGTGAAGCTTTCACCAAAATAGTCGCGTTGCTGATAGGATTTTGCCGGAGGTACTTAAGTAACTCTTCTTTGCTGGAAAAATGATGTGCCTTCGGAAATTCCTTATGTGCACTTTTCATCAAATCACCACACAATAAAACATGGGTAAAGCCAAGATCGCGAACCATTTGGCCAATCTGACGATGCTCCTTTTCAGCCTCTTCTTCCAACTCAAACATATCGCCCAGGATGAGCACCTTTTTTTCAGCCTTCATATCACCAAGACTTCGGATGGCCGCCTCCATCGAACTCGGGTTGGCGTTGTAGGCATCCAGGATAATGGTATTGGTTCCTTTCATAATTACCTGCGACCGCATGTTGGCCGGCTCATATTCAGCCACAGCCTGGTTTGCCAGTCGTTCATCCACACCGAAGTACTTGCCGATACAAAGTGCTGTGGCAATGTTTTCAAAATTGTAAGCACCAATCAGCCTGGTTTGAACCTCATGGCCGCCTTCGGTTCGGATTTTAATAAACGGCTCAGCACTAACCAGTTCGCAATGATAATAGTTGCCTTTGGCCGGATAGAACACCGGGTTCTTAAACCGTTTGGCCATGTTAAACAATATCGGGTTTTGCGAATTGATGAACACAGTACCCCCGTTATTAATCAGGTGCATATACAATTCCGATTTGCCACGGATGATGTTATCGAACCCTCCGAAGGTTCCAATGTGTGCTTTGCCGATGTTGGTAATAAATCCGTGGGTAGGGCCGGCCATGGCACAGAGCGCTGCAATCTCGCCAACGTGGTTCGCGCCCATTTCGATTACGGCAATTTCGATTGCTTTATCGATGGCTAGAATAGAAAGGGGCACCCCGATGTGGTTGTTCAGGTTACCCTTGGTGGCGAAGGTTCTGAATTTTTTAGCCAGCACAGCATAAAGTAATTCCTTCGATGTTGTTTTTCCGTTCGATCCGGTGAGCCCGATAACCGGAATAGAAAGCTGCTGCCGATGGTGCCGCGCAAGTTGCTGAAGCGTGGCCAGCACATCATCAACCAGAATAAAGTGGTCTCCTTTACTAACCTTGGGGTTATCAATAACGGCATATGAGGCACCCTTGCCGAGGGCCTCCTCAGCAAACAGGTTACCGTCAAACCGATCTCCTTTCAGTGCAAAAAAAACCGAGCCCGGCTCAATCTTCCGCGTGTCAGTCGAAACTTTTTCGCTCTTCCGGTAGATTTCATATAATTTCTGAATGTCCATCGTTATCTTACCTGCCAAGATAACAGTACCTGCCGGGCCTGCGTTATTGCCGAATGAAAAAAAGTTTGTTTGCAGCCGCTTTTCTCACCTGCCTGCTTCCGCTTAGCACAAAGGCACAGTTTACATATCGAATTGAAAGCAGAATACCCGTAGTTGTTGGAACCGATACACTTAGCCTTGCCTGGGCAGGCGGGTTTAATGCAGGCCAGGTTAACACGATTGACCTCGATCAGGATGGCGTTGATGACTTAGCCTTGTACGACCGAATGGCTGGCCGCGTACTCACCTTTTTAAAAAGTGGAAACACTTACCGGTATTCCCCTGAATACGAAAGTTTTTTTCCTGAAGAAATTACCAACTGGATGCTGCTGCGCGATTTTAACTGCGATGGTAAAAAAGACCTGTT
>JAGUUF010000328.1 GCA_020063545.1 Cytophagales bacterium | reverse complement strand
GTCAATATCATACAGGCCATATGGAAGCTGTCGAGCCACGCCAGTTGGGCCAGGTAGTGATACCCCGCTGTACCGATAGCAACGGAGAAAAAAATCAGGACAATGGCAAAAAAAAGGTAGCGGCCCAGCCGCATGAGAAAGCTTGAGAACGGGACTACTTTTTGCCTGCGATTTTCCATTCTTTATGAGTAATCACAACACATACTCAACTGCAACCGCCACCAGGGCGCCAATAATGGCTACCGCCAGTTTGCGTGCATTAAAATGATGTTCAGGGCTGCTTTCAAATACAATGGTGGTTGAAATATGCAGGAAGTTTCCGCTCACCAGGGCATACAGAAAGGTAAGGCCCGAAGCAGTAAGCACTTCCAGTTCCGACAGGTAGGTGCTAATGAGCAGGCCAACGGGTGCCGCAACAGAAAAAACAACCAGGTAAGGCACAGCCCTGCTTTTAGAATGAAGCTGGTAAGCCAGCACCGCCATCAGCGCAAAAGCAGCCGGAGCCCGGTGCAGCGCAATGCCCAGCAAAATGGCATTCATATCATAAGTAAAGCCCATCGTTGCCGGTTGTGCAAGCATGGCCCCTTCAAGGAAGGCATGCACACATAATGCCAGCAGCAGCACAATGGCCGACACCTGCTGATGGTAATGAACGTGTGTATGGGTATGCGCATGATCATGCCCATGGATACCTCCCTGCCGTACAGGCAGGTGCCCGTGCTCAATACCGGATGTAAAATACTCCAGCAACTGCTGCAGAAAGAACCCCGCCAGTACAAACAGTCCTATCAACTCCACCTCTCCGCTATTTCGGTAAAGTTCGGGCAGTATGTGCACCACGGTAATGCCAAACAGGTACGAACCCGCAAAAACCAGCAGCAGCCTGTAATTCCGGCTGCGGCCTTCGGGTAAAAAATAAATCAACAGGCCGGAAAGCAGGGGCGTAAAGAAAAGTACAGCCAGTTTTAATACCATAATTACTGCTTTACGACAATGTTATCCTTCACTCCGGGGGTTATGAAAATTTCAATTGTCCTGTCAGTTCCTGAATACATCAGCACCGCATCCAGTTCAGGATGATGAGACAGAAGTTCCTTTGCTTTTTCAACACCCATCACCATTAAAGCGGTTGCCCACCCATCGGCCGAAGTGGCATCGGCAGAAAAAACAGAAACACTCAGTAGCGGATTATTAACCGGGTACCCGGTTTCCGGATCGATGGTATGCGAAAATTTCTTACCGTTTATCTCGCGGTAGTTAAAGTAACTCCCGGAGGTGGTGAAGGATTTATTTTCCAACGAAACATAGGCTTTAAAAAACTGGCGCTGGCGCGTTGAGTTCGGATCCAGTATGCCGATTTCCCAGGGCTTGCCGCTTTGGCGGTTGCGGCCGCAGGCCATTCCTTCTCCCCCTATCTCAACCAGCATGTCGGTAATGCCTTTGCTTTTCAGAAAATCAGTTACAACATCGGCTCCGTATCCCTGGCCAATGCCTCCGAAATCAAGTTGGGTGCGTGCATCCCGTTTCCAGACACTATCCGAATTAAAGGCTACTTTTTCAAACCCGATAAATTCCCGGATGGAATCAAGTTCAAGGTTATCGGGGTTAAGCGGCTCAGCCGGCCCAAAGCCCCAGGCATTAACCAGCGGCATCACGGTAGGATCAAACGCTCCGGAAGAAGCGCGCACAATTTCCTGCGAACGCTCCAGCAACTGGCGCAGGTAGGGAAGTTCAAATTTCAGCGCCCCGCTGCCCCGGTTAAACCGGGTAACTTCCGATTGAGGCAGGTAAGTGTTTATGCTGTAGTTAACCTGCTCAAGTATGGAATCAACCTGCTGCTTAAAGTTTCTGCGGTCCTTATCAAAGTAAGTAATGTGATAGGTTGTACCCATCGTGTTGCCCTCCAGGTAAACCGGCTGCTGCGATTTTTTGCGGTACTGGTAAACAACAAAAACACTAACCAGCAGGATAACGGTGTAGAGGATATTCTTTGTACGGTTGCTCATACGCGGGGCAGCAAGTTAGCCAATTCACGTAATGCAACAATGTTGCTTATAAAGGAAGTTCATAAATCGTTACTTTTGTAAAACTTACCTCAATGCGCGAAGACTACCTGAAGGGCGACAGCGACTCGTTAACAGCGGCAGATAAGGAAATTGAAAAAGCCCTGCGCCCCCTCACCTTTTCGGATTTTACAGGTCAGCAAAAAACAGTCGAAAACATCCGGGTATTTGTTCAGGCAGCAAAACAGCGGGGCGAATCGCTCGACCACGTGCTGCTGCACGGCCCTCCCGGGTTAGGGAAAACCACCTTATCCTACATTATCGCAAACGAACTGGGTTCCAATATCAAAATCACCTCCGGCCCGGTACTGGACAAACCGGGCGACCTTGCCGGCTTGCTCACCAACCTGGAACCGAATGACGTACTCTTTATTGATGAAATCCATCGCCTTAACCCGGTAGTGGAGGAATACTTGTATTCGGCAATGGAGGATTTTAAGATCGACATCATGCTTGATTCAGGCCCCAATGCCCGCTCCATCCAAATCGGCCTGAACCCCTTTACACTCATCGGTGCCACCACGCGCGCGGGATTACTCACTTCGCCCCTGCGCGCACGGTTTGGCATTAATTCACGACTGGAGTATTACGACTCTTCCCTGCTTACAAAAATCATCCACCGGTCGGCCGGCATACTTAATGCTCCTATTGAAAGAGAGGCGGCCTTTGAAATTGCCCGCAGAAGCCGCGGCACACCCCGCATTGCCAACAACCTGCTGCGCAGAACGCGCGACTTCGCCCAGATTAAGGGCGATGGCACCATTACGCTGGCCATTGCCCAACTGGCACTAAAGGCGCTTGATGTAGATGAAAATGGTTTAGACGAAATGGACAACCGCATCCTGCTAACCATCATCGAAAAATTTAAAGGCGGACCAGTGGGCATCTCTACCATAGCAACCGCTGTTGGCGAAGAGGGTGAAACCATTGAAGAGGTGTACGAACCGTTTTTAATCCAGGAGGGGTACATCAAACGTACATCGCGCGGAAGGGAAGTTACCGCACTTGCCTACAAGCACCTGAAAATCATTCCGCCACGAAGTAAAGGACCGGGGCTGTTTGATTGAAGGCTATTTGACCAAACCAAAAAATGGTCTTTACTATGAGAAATAAGCTTATTCCCTACCGTAAAGACTTACGCGACAAAGCACGCGAACTTCGAAAGTTTGCCACCGCTTCGGAAACTGCGTTGTGGAATGAAATAAGGAACAGGAAAATTGGCGGCTACCAGTTCCACCGCCAGGTGCCATTGTTAGATTACATCGTGGATTTCTATTGTCATGAGCTGATGCTCGCTATAGAGATTGATGGCGATAGTCACGCAACGAGTCAGGCGAGGCGAAGAGACCAAAACCGGCAGCATCGGCTTGAAAAAGAGGGCATTCACTTTATTCGGTTTACAGATCGGGAAGTGCGTAACCAGGCGGAGTTGGTTGTATCAAAAATTGCAGACTGGATAAAGGTAAACACCCCCCTTAATCCCCCCTCAAGGGGGGAAATAGTACCACCCCCCTTGAGGGGGGCAGGGGGTGTGTCGTCCTACACCGCCTTCATCAAACAAACCGCCACCCAACTCGGCTTCAGTTACTGCGGCATCTCAAAAGCACAATTCCTCGAAGACGAAGCGCCCAAACTAGACGAATGGCTAAGGCGCAACTACCACGGTAAAATGGCGTACATGGCCAACCATTTCGAAAAGCGCCTTGATCCGACTAAACTTGTTCCCGGTGCAAAGTCGGTCATCAGCCTTATCTACAACTACTATCCGGAAATAGATTTAGCCAAAACAACCAACCTGAAAATCGCAAAATATGCGTACGGTGAAGATTACCACTTTGTAATCAAAGAAAAGCTGAAAGAATTTATGTATAGACTTCAGGAAAAACTGGGAGATGTAAACGGCCGGGCCTTTGTTGATTCGGCCCCTGTGCTGGAACGGGTATGGGCAAAACGTTCGGGCATCGGGTGGATGGGTAAAAACTCCCTGCTCCTGAATCGCTCCTTGGGTAGTTTCTTTTTTCTGGCCGAACTGGTTGTTGACATTGAACTGGAGTACGATGGGCCCATTAAAGATTACTGCGGCACCTGCACGGCTTGCATGGACGCCTGCCCTACGGATGCCATTCCACAACCGTATGTGGTCGATGGCAGCAAGTGTATCTCGTATTTCACTATTGAATTGAAGGAAGAAATACCGAATGAAGTAAAAGGAAAATTCGAAAACTGGATTTTCGGGTGCGACATCTGCCAGGATGTATGCCCCTGGAACCGGTTTTCGCAGCCTCACCGGGAGCCACGTTTCAATGCCAATCCGGAATTAGCCACCATGACAAATGCCGACTGGCAAGAATTAACCGAAGAAGTTTTCAATAAGGTATTCAAAAAAT
>JAGUUF010000330.1 GCA_020063545.1 Cytophagales bacterium | reverse complement strand
GAAGCGCTAAAAAAATACCTCGATTCGGTAAACAAGTACTTTTCCACCTTCGAAGACAGCAGCGAAATCCTGGCCGATATTGAAAGCCGTATTGCCGAAATTTTCCTGAGCAAACTCAGCGAAAACAAACAGGTTATTACCAACGAGGATGTAAAAAACCTGATTGCCACCATGGGCAGTGTGCACGATTTTAAGGCTGCCGAAGAACAGGATTTTGCACATGCCGAACCAAAAGCTGAAGGTACCTACCGTCAATCCTATTCAGCCCAGGCCGACAAAAAGTTTATGCGCGACCAGAAGCGCAAAATACTCGGGGGCGTATGTGCCGGCCTCGGCAACTACTTTAATGTTGACCCGGTTTGGATACGATTGCTGTTTGCCTTCTTAACCTTAGCCTACGGTGTTATCCTGCTGGTGTACCTGGTGCTGTGGATAGTTGTGCCCGGCTCGTACGAACTGGACGAACCCCAGGTAACCAAAAAACTTTTCCGCGATCCGGAAAAGAAAGTGCTGGGTGGCGTTTCGTCAGGCCTGGCCGCTTACTTTGGTATGGATGTTATTATTGTGCGTGTGCTGTTCATCATCCTCACGGTGTTTGGCGGCCTTGGAATCGTAACCTACATCGTGTTGTGGATTGTGCTGCCCGAGGCAAAATCCATTACCGATAAAATGCAGATGCAGGGCGAACCGGTAACGTTGTCGAACATCGAATCAAACATCAAAAAAGGTACCGATGAAAAAACCGGAGACGAAAGCGCACTTACAAAAGTGCTGCTTTTTCCGTTCCGCCTGATCGGGTGGGTACTTACCGGCCTTGGTAAAATTTTAACACCTATAGCCGAAGTACTGCGCGTAGCCATCGGCATTGTCATTGCGTTTACCGGCCTCACCATAGTGTTTGCTGCACTGTTGGCGTTCGGCATCTTCCTGGGTATGTTCACGTTTCAATCGGCCTGGTTACTGGGCTGGCAAGACATCAGCTTCCCTGTACAGGAATTTTCGCGGGCTATTCCCACCATTACCGTTGTCATGGCCTTTATCGCTGCATTGGTTCCGGGCATCGTTATTGTGCTGCTGGGCATATCGGCCGTTGCCAACCGGATTGTTTTTAACGCCACAACCGGCTGGTTCCTGTTCATCCTCTTTATTGTCAGCACGGTTGTGCTTACCGCTACCGTTCCGAAAATTGTGATGAACTTCAAGGAAGATGGCGAACATAAAGTAGAAACCGTTTACGACCTGCAGGGCAAAACCGCGGTGCTGAAAATCCGCGAAACCGGCCTTGATGATTATGATGTTACCTCGCTTTCGCTAAAAGGCTATGAAGGAAAAACGCTGAAACTCGTTCAATACTTCGAAGCGCAGGGAAGAACGCGCCTGGAAGCCGCCAACAACGCCCGGATGATTGATTATACCGTTCAGCAACAGGATTCGGTTTTGATTTTCGATTCCAACATCCGGTTCAGCGAAGACGCAGTGTTCAGGGCGCAGCGGTTAAAGATGACGTTATATATTCCTTATGATTATCCTTTTGTGCTGGATGATAATACGTGGCGGCTGCTTTCGCAGTATATCGAAAATGAAAACCGGAACGGAAACACCTGGATAATTACAACCGATGGCTGGCTTAAATGCACAACCTGCACCGGTGAAAGCGAACAAAAGTGGGAAGAAGGCGACTCCACCGCACATGACCAGTATGGCCTGGAAGATTTTAAAGAACTGGAGTTAAGCGGCCTGCTGGATGTAACCATTGTTCGGGGAAGTACTTATGCCGTTGAGTGGACAGGCCGCGACAGCGAAAAGGAGAAATACAAAATCTACACCAACGGTACTACCCTGGTTGTTGATTACGATGACGAGTTGCGGATTAACTGGAAACGCAATCCGCTGAAACTGGAGGAAATGAGCATTCGCATTACCATGCCCGAACTGGAGCGCATAGAAGTGAGCGGAGCCGGAAAGGTACGGTTCAGTGATTTTACCGAGGACGACATGGACGTTGAGGCATCAGGCGCGGTGGAGATCCGGGGCGATGCCAACGTGCGCGACCTTACGGTAAACCTGAACGGGGCTTCCGAGCTCATCCTCCGGGGCGAGGGCAACTCCCTGGATGCCCGCATCAGCGGAGCATCGCAACTTAGCGCATTCGATTACCGTGTTCGCGATGCTGACGTTCGCACCTCGGGCGCATCAAAAGCAAAAGTTCATGTAACCAGGCGGCTGGAAATGAACGAGGGCATTGCCAGTAAAATAACCTACAAGGGTAA
The DNA here is from genome assembly GCA_020063545.1 of Cytophagales bacterium. Classification (GTDB taxonomy): domain Bacteria; phylum Bacteroidota; class Bacteroidia; order Cytophagales; family Cyclobacteriaceae; genus UBA2336. Next base: position 13,001 of record JAGUUF010000330.1, on the reverse strand, counting down.
CCCCGAAGTAATTAAAGACTGAGCATGGTAATTATAATTTTACTTGTCCTGTTTATCGGCTGGTTGCTGGCACGGGTATAGGCAACGAACCGGCCCCACCTGCCGTATAAATTGCCAAACCGGGGAAATTTCCGGCTTTTAGCATTTAATTTTAACGGCATGCAACCTGCAGCACAACCCCGGCATCTTACTTTACGAACTGCATAATGGAGTTTACCATTTACCGGGCACAGGAGGAACAGCTTATTAAAGGGTGTATCAGGCGCGACCGCAGCGCCCAGAAAGCCCTTTATGATCGCTATTCGTCAAAGATGTATGCCCTGTGCTGCCGGTATGTTAAGGACCGGATGGATGCGGAGGATGTGCTGGTAACAGCATTTGCTAAAATTTTCGAACGGATTGAGCAGTTTAAAGGCGAAGGAAGTTTTGAAGGCTGGATACGCAAGGTTGTCGTTAACGAAGCACTCACCTTCCTGCGCAGAAACCGGTCAATGTACCTGGAAGCCGAGTTGGAAGCTGCCGACCGTGAACCGGACTTCACTACGTTAAGCGATCACCTGGAAGCTGAAGATTTGATGCGGTTAATCCAGGAACTGCCCAGCGGGTACCGCATTGTATTTAACCTGTATGCTATTGACGGCTATTCGCACAAAGAAATTTCAGAGCAGTTGGGCATCAGCGAGAATACATCCAAATCGCAGCTAAGCCGGGCGCGCACTTATTTACAAAAACTTTTAGCCGACTCGCAGGCCGGCCTCAACATTAACCACCATCGCCATGAATCTGCCAATTGATTCACTGTTCAAATCAAAACTGGAGCACTACGCCACCCCGGCTCCAACCCGCGCATGGGCTCGCGTTGAATCGGGCCTGAACAAATCGTTCCATGCGAAATTCTGGCTGAAGATTGCGGCCGGCATTGCCATGCTCGGAACGGCATCCGTCCTGGTGATTAATCTTATGCCTGCAGATGAACAACCGCTTGCCCAACAAGCTGCTGAACCCAACACACCGAAGATAAACATATCATCCCCCCGGCCGCACGAAACATTTTCACCGGCAACTTCTTCGGACACCGAACTAAAACGCGTACCGCCCATGGGTAAGTCAATACCTCAACCCATAGCTAAAACAGAAGAACCAGTTCAACACGAAGACCCGGTAGAACTGCCAACTGCCGTTGCGGCAGTTACCGATGCTGTTGTAATGCAGCCGGCTACCGGCCTGGTAATTGTGTTGTCGGCCGAAGAGGTCAATTCAAAATATTTATTGCCGGTAACTGAACCGGAAGCAACCGTTGAACACAAAAAATCATCTCGTTTACAAAAGCTTGCAAGTGTGGCCCACAACTTCAGCAACGAAGATATCGTAGGCGACCTGCGGGAAAAGAAAAATGAACTTTTCGCGTTCAATTTTCTGAATGATAAAAAAGAAAGGAAAAACTAAACGATGATGAAACACATGTTAATCAGTGCACTTGCCTGTTGCACCACGTTAACGGCATTTGCCCAGCAGAAAACCGACACCGTAATTGTTGAACTTGCCAAAACCAGCCGCGTGGTATTTACCATTAAAGATTACGCTGACCTTCCGACCTTGCGGCAATACGATTTCCAGGCGCTCTTCACCGACATCCTGAACCGGGTTGAAAGCAAGCAAGCCGTGGTGGATACTCCCCGTATTGAAAAACCCACAGAACCGGCCGAGGTAGTTTGGAATGATAATGACGACAATGATAAGGAATGGCGCAGGTCAAGAACCTACCGCAGCAAACGAACCCGCCATTCGTTTAATATTGATTTAGGCCTGAACAATTACCTGCAGGATGGAAAATTTCCGGACGAAACCAATGCGTTATATACCGTGCGGCCTTGGGGCTCGTGGTACCTTGGCCTTACATCGGTACAACACACCCCGATAACCGGTAAATTGTTTCTGGAATGGGGACTGGGCATGAACTGGTATTCGTTCAAGTTCGAAAACAACAATGTAGTCATGTCAAAAGATGAAGACGGTGTAGTCTTCGCAGAAGATCTTGATCCTGCAAAAAATTATTCGAAAAGCAAACTCTCCATCAGTTATATAACAGCCAGCTTTATTCCCATGCTCGACTTTGGCGGCTATGGCGATAAGACACGTTTCTGGGACACAGGCGGCAGCAAATTCAGGATTGGCATCGGCCCCTATGCGGGTTACCGAATCGGAAGCCACAGCAAAGTGGTGTATAAAGAAGATGGCGATAAGGAAAAGGATAAGAACAAGGATAATTATTACCTGCAAAACTTCCGCTACGGGGTAAGGCTTCAGCTTGGCATACGTTCTACCGACCTGTTTTTCAATTACGACCTGAACGAGTTGTTCACCACCAATCAGCCGAATAATCCGAAACTCAATGCTTTTAGTTTCGGCATAATCTTCTAATCCGTTGCAACAAACAAGAAGGAGGCTGTCTTTTGCGGAAGGCAGCCCTTTTTATTTCCACTCCTGCACCCAGTTTTTCTCATCTCCCTTCAGGTGCAGGTGGCTGGTTACCCGCCAGGGAAAGGGCCAGACAAATCCCATCATCAACAAACTTACCATGAACAAAGCAGTTAACACCTGGTCGTGCAGCAGGTAGTAGCCCCCTGCCAACACTATCATACCAAAAACAATAATGACAAACCGGATGATGGTAAGAAAAAAATACCTGTCGAGTTTTTCACCGAGGCTGACTAACGTTCGGACTGGTTTTAACGACCTGCTGAAGAACACGGAGGCGCCTACCCAGTCTGTAACAGCAGCACCCAGAAAAATATAACGCAACCAAATCGCATGCTGCTCATCGGCAAGCTCCATCGGGGTCAGTTCACCACCCTGAATGGCACCGTACAACGCAAGGAAAGCGGCAAGCGGAAGAAGCAGAAGCAAAAACAGCCGCGTATACAACTTGTAGAAATATTCCTTAACCGATTGAAAGTGCATTGCGTAGCGAATCCATGAACACGACACCCAAATTATGCAATTCGCTTTTAGCCTACCGACATTTTATTGTATTTTTGATGTGATTTTAATGGAAGTTGCCTCTACCATATCGCGAAAGAAGCAGGTTATACGTAAAGCTGCCGAGCTTTTCAGGGAGAAAGGGTATGCCGCTGCCTCCATGCGCGACCTGGCGCAGAAACTGGGCATCGAGGCTGCCAGTCTCTACTCGCACATCAAATCAAAAGAAGAAATATTGCGCACCCTGTGTTTCGATATGGCGGCTGAATTCAGGGCTTCATTAAATGACGTAGAAAAAATGAAAGCACCGGCAAGCGAGAAACTGCGCATTGGTATTGAAGGCCATGTACGGGTAATGGCACGCGACCTGACCGCCTCGGCCGTTTTTATGAACGAACACCGCCACCTCAGCCAGCCTTACCTCAGGGATTTTCTCCTGCTGCGCATCAACTACATCAACCGGTTTAAAAAGATTATAGAAGAAGGAGTGAAATCGGGGGAATTCAAAAAAGACATTGACACCAAACTTTCCGTGATGACATTGTTCTCATCGCTGAACTGGATGCCCCTGTGGTATAGCCCTGAAAACTCCATCGCCCCGGAGGCGCTTGGTAAACAGCTTGCCGATATGCTGATTAACGGATTAAAGAAAAACTAATGCCGGCAACTCGTTGTTATCAAAACAAGATTTAGCATATTACCTAATTACTGCATATGTACGGAGGAGGCAACACCTTTGAAGGAATAAAAACCGATAGCCTGGCACAGGAAGACCCGGTTAAACTGGCCGAATTTGAAGCCCGCATTGACCGGGGTGAAAAAATAGAGCCTACCGACTGGATGCCCCAGCTTTACCGCAAGCAACTCATCCGCATGATTGAGCAGCATGCGCACAGCGAAATTATCGGGGCGTTGCCCGAGGGCACCTGGATAACCCGCGCACCGGGCTTCAAGCGCAAACTTTCGCTCATGGCCAAAGTGCAGGATGAAGTAGGCCATGCCCAATTGCTGTACAGCGCTGCCGAAACACTGGGCAAATCGCGCGAACAGATGATTCACGATCTCATCACCGGCAAATCAAAGTACTCCAATATTTTTAATTACCCGGCCTTTACGTGGGCCGACTCATGTTTTATTTCATGGCTGGTAGATGCCGGTGCCATTGTTAACCAACTGGCTAATGCCAAAGGAAGTTACGGCCCGTACTGCCGGGCACTCGATCGGATCTGTGCCGAAGAGTCGTTCCACCTTAAATACGGGCACCACTGCGTTATCTACCTGGCGGCAGGCACGGAAAAACAACGCCAAATGTTCCAGGATGCCATCAACCGCTGGTGGAAACCGATGATGCACTTCTTCGGCCCCTCCGATAAAATTTCAGCGCATACCGAAGTGCTGATGCGCTGGAAAGTTAAAATGGCCTCCAACGATGATATGCGCAACCAGTTCCTCGATATGTATGTACCCAAAATCTGGGAATTGGGATTTACCATACCCGACCCGAATCTTAAAAAGAACCCTGACACCGGCCGGTGGGAATACACCGAGCCCGACTGGGAAGAATTTAAACGTGTAATCAATGGTGATGGGCCCTGCAACAAAGAACGCCTTGAAGTTAGGCGGGTAGCCGAAGAACGTGGCCGCTGGGTGCGCGAGGCGCTGAAGAAGCCAGGCATGGCCTACGTTACGCCCTTAGCATAGGATTTCGGTTCAAGTCAAATGATGCCGGACGCTTAATTAAGACGTGTATAAGTACCCGCCAGTAATTGAATTTCGTCCCAAATCCACTGAAGGGCATCGGCCGGTGAGGCAAAGCAGGTTTCCAGATACACCAGTGCGGCACTGTCTTCCGGCAGTTCGTGGTTTACCCATCGCCAGACATCTTCGGCCAGTAAAATAAGTTCGTGCGTATGGTACCGCGGATAAAACCGGTACAGCACATCCAGCGCCAGAAGTAAATCCAGGTATTTCATATAGAACTAAGAACACCAAAGAAAATCACAGGGTTTACAGGATTATGACATTTGTCAGCACCGGTTTAAAGCGTTTTCAAACGGTTGAAGGAACCGTATATTTGCGGAGATGAATTCACTTGATCCGCGTGTAAACCGCCTGCCAGCAGTAGGCCAGCCCGGCCAGGTTGAGCCCAGGGCACCGCTTGACCAGTTTGGCACCTTTGAAGTATTTGTGCAGGCAAAGGAAGGCAAACCCTTTCAGCATGAAGGAATCGTTCACGCTCCAAACCTCGAAATGGCCTTTGTGCTGGCCAAAGAAGCATTTACGAGGCGCTTTACCTGTGTTTCGCTGTATGTTGCCGATACCCGCCACGTGTATGTGTCGGCCATGACCGAGGGAAATACCGCTGCATGGGATTTTATCAACACCGTTGCCGATAAGCCTGGCGAAAAAATTTCGTATGAAATTTACCTGCTGCCAAAGCGGGGTAAGCAACACCAGCATGCAGGCACCGTAAAAGCAGCCACCCCGGAAGAGGCCATGAGTGAAGCAAAAAAACAATTCGGCTCAAAGATGGTTTACAACGTATGGGTCATCCGCACTTCCGATATCCGCTTTACCTCTCCCGAAGAAAAAGAGCTGTGGCTTACCCTGCCTGAAAAAAAATTCAGGGATGCTTCTGATTATAAAGGAGGAGATAAACTCAAAGAATTTCTGGAACGTTCAAAAATACAGTCATGAACAACGAGGCAATAAAGGAATTGCTGTACAAAATGGCCGATGACCAGTTGATACTGGGGCACCGGAACAGCGAATGGACAGGCATGGGGCCGTTGCTCGAAGAGGATATTGCCTTTTCCAGTATGGCCCAGGATAAAATCGGCCAGAGCCATGCGTTGTATCAATTGCTTCATCAGTTAGGTGAACAGGAACCGGATACGGTTGCCTTTATGCGCAATGCAGGCCAGTTTCATAATTGCATACTTGTTGAACTGCCCAATGGCGAATACGACTTTAGCCTTATCCGGCATTTTTTATATGACACAGCTGAAGCGCTGCGCTTCGAAATGCTAAAACAGTCATCCTACAAACCATTGGCCGAGTTGGCAGTAAAAATCCGTGCCGAACTGCGTTACCATACGCTGCATGCCAATACATGGGTAAAACAACTGGGCAGCGCAACCGAAGAAAGCATCGGCCGGCTTCAGCATTCGCTGGAAAAAGCACTGCCTTATGCCCTCGGCATGTTCGAACCTTCTCCGTACGAAGCGGATTTACTTTCAGACCGCATCTTCGAAGGAGAAAACGCATTGCGCGAAAAATGGATGATGCATGTTGAAAAGGTACTCAGCCAGACACAACTAACCCTGCCCGACTGGAAACTGATTGAGCCCGTTTATGGCGGCAGGGTTGGCCAACACAGCAATCACCTGCAGCCCCTGCTGGATGAAATGAGCGAAGTATTCCGCATTGACCCAACAGCCGAGTGGTAACACATGCTATGCCGCTTACCGAAAAACAAATACTGGAATGGCTTGACGAAGTGAAAGACCCGGAAATACCGGTGCTTTCGCTGGTTGACCTTGGCGTGATTACCGGCATCAGCATACCTGATTCAACCACCGTGTCCATCGAAATGACACCCACCTTCGTGGGATGCCCCGCGCTGGATATGATGAAAAACGATGTGATTGCCGTGCTGAAAAAAAAAGGAGTACAGCAGGTTAATGTTGAAATAAGTTTTAAAAAGTCGTGGACTTCCGATAAGATAAGCGAAAAAGGAAGGAAGGCCTTAAAACAATTTGGCCTGGCTCCGCCACCGGCAGGCAAGGTTTTACTTGAAGATTTAGACATCCTGGAGCATGTGCCCTGCCCCCGCTGCAATGGCACCAACACCCAACTGAAAAATCCCTTCGGACCAACCCTGTGCCGCTCCATCCACTACTGCAACGACTGCCATGAAGCGTTCGAGCAGTTTAAACCGGTTTAAATACAGCTATTTTGTGCAAAACCTTACAACCCTGACAAAAGTAAGGCGGGCTGCCCCAACATTTTTATACTTTTGCCCGTAGTGCTAATACCATGAAGAATGCAATATGGTGCTTACCCGGCCTGATGCTGGCCATGCTGCTTGGCGCCTGCTCGGGGAAAACAACCGAAAACGACCCAGCCTACACCCGGATTGACTCCCTTACCGATACCTACCTGTTGCTGAAAGACAGCATGCTGAACACCTGGAACCGCATGGTGTATGATGACAACCAGCGCATCAAAGCCATGAAGTCCATCATCCATGAACTGCGCGTAACCCGTGAAGGAAATGATGAGGAACTGCAATCGCTTGACTACCGCATTGAACAACTCCTGCGGATACGGTACACCCAGAAAACCATGATTAACCCCGATGTGGTAGAAGAGTATGATTTTGCCTCCAATTCCCTGGTGGCTGAAATCATCGCCCTTGCTGAATCCATTCCATCCTATGGATACAACACCACGTTACAGCAACTGGTGGAACGGGTACGGCTTGCTGAACAACGCATCGAGACCCACCGCATAAACTACGATGCGGCCGCCCAGGCCTACAATCAATTCATCGAAGCGAACAAACCCCTTTTGAAAGAAATTGACGAAAGCGCCAGGCCGGAAAAAAAACCACTCTTTTACTCCGTTTCGGATTAGCGGCTATTTCTTATTTTTAACACATGGCATTACCAAAAAGGCTTGGCTTTTTTACCGCATTCATCCTTCCGGCACTGGTGATAACAGGGTTTTACCTGGGTAACCACTGGAATTACCTGGCCATTGTTTTCGCGTTTATCATCATCCCGGTTATTGACCAGTCTGCCGGGTTAGACACCACCAATGTTGAGCCGGCCAAGGTTAAAATTCTCAGCGAAGCATTTTACTACCGGTTTGTTACATACCTGTGGACATTCATTCAACTGGCGTTTGTGCTGTGGGGCTTTTATGCTGTAAGTTCCGGCACGATTAACACACCAGCCGCATGGATTGGCTTTACCTTAAGTTTTGCACTTGTTACGGGGGGCATCGGCATAACGGTAGCACATGAACTTGGGCACAAAAAAAGCAGGCTTGAACGACTGTACAGCAACGTGCTGCTGATGACGGTGTGCTACATGCACTTTTATATTGAGCATAACCAGGGCCACCACGTGCAGGTAGCCACCCCGAATGATCCGGCCACGGCAAGGAAGAATGAAAATTTTTATTCCTTTTGGTTCCGATCGGTTTTTATGGGCTACCACCATGCCTGGCAACTGGAAACCAGCCGGCTTACCCGCAAAAGCCTGCCGGTATTCCATTGGCGAAACCGCATGATTTGGTTTGCCGTGTTGCCGCTGCTTTTCTGTGTACTGGCAACTGCACTGTTCAGTTACCTGCTCAACCGGCCGGCATACGAAATACCGGTTTTCTTTTTTGCACAAAGTGTTATTGCCTTTACGTTGCTTGAGCTGGTGAACTATGTGGAACATTACGGCATTGAGCGCAGGGAAATTGCCCCGAACCGGTACGAACGCGTTAACCCGCTGCACTCGTGGAATGCAAGCCACCTGATCAGCAACTTTTTCCTGTTCCAGCTTCAGCGCCATTCCGACCACCATGCCCATGCCGGTAAGCGTTACCAGGTATTAAACCATTACGATGAAAGTCCGCAGTTGCCGTTTGGCTATCCTACCATGATCGTGATAGCCCTGGTGCCACCGCTGTGGTTTTCGATGATGAACAAGCGGCTTGAAGCATGGCAGCTGAAGTCCGTGCCGGTTATCAGTTAACGAACCGTATTTCCACCCGCCTGTTTATGCCTCGGGCCTCATCGGTATGGTCAGTCCGCAAGGGTTTTGATTTACCGAACCCGAAGGTGGTAATACGGGCAGCATCAATTCCTTTTGATACCAGGTAATCGGCTACACTGCGTGCGCGTGCGCGCGATAGTTTCAGGTTATATTCATCTGATCCGATAAAATCGGTATGCCCCGAGAGGCGCACCGAAACATCTTTGTTTGCAACCAGGTAGGTTATAACGTTGTCTAGTTCCGCATACGAAGAACGCAGCAGCACATGGCTGTCGAATTCAAACTGGATGTTTTTTAATATATACACCCGATCAAGCTCAATGGCCTTCTCATCAAATGCCATAACTGAAACGGTATCCGGTGCAATTACCGGGTCGAGCGGCACTACCGAAACATCGTCAATATAATAGTAGGCACTATGGGTAAGCATGTGGTTTTTGCCGATGCGGTGGGGCAGGCGCGTGGTTTTGGTTGATTTGTTGTCGAAGAAATTGCCGATGATGAGGAATTGTTCACCGCCTGTCGCTGTAAAATCAGTTGAGGCCAGTTCCCACGACCCGCTGGCCGATGTAATGGCCGAATCCCGTTCGACCGAAAGCAACGGAATTTTTTCGATGCGTTGATCGTGGTTTAGTTTTATGGCTTCGTTGGTGAGCACAAGCCCGATGCGGTTGGCTGCGTAAACGGAGTTTGAGGCAAGTTTAAAATAAAACTCAGCGCGGTAGCGGCTGCCGGCTTTCAGGGGTTCGGCCAGTTCGCACTGAATATATTCGCGGTAGTTTTTTGTTTCATGGCTGTGTGTCCATACGTAAATTCCGGCATACCCTTTACCGGAATGTGCATTGGATGAGCCGGCCCAGTTGTAGGGAACATCGGCCTCGCCCCAACTGCACGCATGAAACAGATCGGGTGTACCCATCGTTGGCGAATTCCACCCGGGCGGATTAAAGTCCCTCCGGTCGGTGCTGTAACTGTGTGGGCAATGGATTAACTCTTCAAAGCCCGGGTTGGGCACCAGGTTTTGCGCCATACCGGTAACGCGTACAACCGTAAGCAGTACCACTATGCACGTTGCTTTCACTTGTAAAATGTAACTTCTACCCGAAACCGTTGATCAATGGCGCCAAGCCGATCGTAGGCTGATTTGGATATCCGGATGATCAACTTGTCCGTCAGGGCCGTGTCGGGAAGTTTGCCGATTACCCGCACAAACACTTCACGGCCGTTCATTTCGTTCCGCACTTTCAGGATGGTGCCGACAGGGGCCGTGCGGTGCAGGGCCAGGTACTTCCTGTTAGCCTCCGTACCGTCAATAAGTTCGGCAAGCCCCGATTCAACAACTTCGCTGGTGTTGCGAACCGGCTCCGTAATAATAACCGGTTTGCCCGCATCAGGCAGCGAAGCCGACACTTCCTTTGCTGTTGTTTCAACCGGTGGTTTCTCCACCATGGTAACCACGGCCTGTTCTTTATAGATGGGCTGGGCTACCAGCAATTGCTGGCCAACCTTTAGTTCTTCGGTTGTTAAGCTATTCCATTCTTTGATTTGCTGCACCGTTACACCATACTGCCGGGCAATCGAAAATAACGTTTCTTTCGCAGCCACCGTATGTACATTTTGTACCGACTGCACCTGCGGTAACACCGTTGCTGCAACCGCTGCATCTTTCTTTTTGATTACCAACTCCTGGCCGACAGCAAGGGAATTATCCTGAAGGCTATTCCATTGCTTAAGCTCATCAACCGATACATTATACAGCCTTGAAATACTGAACAGGGTTTCCTTTTCGGCTACCTTGTGAAGGTTGCCCTGCTGCGGCTGCGGCTTGCTTCGCGGAACATAGGGCACTTTAAGAATCTGCCCGACTTCCAGGCCGGCATCGGCTGTGGTGTTGTACTCCAATATCTGGCCTACCGATACACCGTAACGCCTTGAAATGGCATACAGGGTCTCCTTCTCTTCCACCCGGTGGATAACAAAAACCTTTCCGTTGATAACCTCCGTACCAACAGAATCGCGTTCGACCCCGGGGCTAAAAAATGCAAAGACGGTAGTAATTAAAAGTGTTGTCATAGCTGCGATTAAAAAATGCCGGTTAACCGGGATGACCTGCCGGTATACGATGCAGGCCAACTAACTTTTCCATAAAGTTAACCATACGCGCACGTTCATAAAAGCCTTCGTTCAATTAAGTAAACAAATAGTCAGCCAAACTATTGTTGCGGGGATTTGGTTAATTTTAACGCATTGGTTTGAGAATCTTACCCTATGAAATACATCCTGCTTTTCCTGCTTTTCGTTTCCATGGCCGCGCATGCGCAGAAAACCATCGTGATGCAGATGGAAATTAAAAGCGAAATCGACCCGCGCACCAGGCGCTACGTTGACCTGGCCCTGGCGAATGCCGAAGCCATAAAAGCCGACATCGTGATTATTGAAATGGACACCTACGGGGGCATTTTAACCGATGCAAAGGAGATAGTGGATCGGATCATGGCCTTTAAAAGACCCATCTGGGTATTTATTAATTCCGATGCTGCTTCGGCCGGGGCGTTAATTTCCATTGCGTGCGACAGCATTTACATGGCCCCCGGTGCCAGCATCGGGGCGGCCACCGTGGTAAGCGCCACCGGTGAAAAAGCACCCGACAAATACCAGTCGTATATGCGCTCGATTATGCGCTCAACTGCCGAAGAGAAAGGACGCAACCCGCGCATTGCCGAAGGCATGGTGGACGAAGATATTGTGATTGACAGCGTAAAAAAAGAAGGTGAGATTATCACGTTTTCAACCTCCGAAGCCATTCAATACGGTTTTTGCGAAGCCAAAGTGGAATCCATTGATGAAATACTAAAACGCAACAAAATTGAAAATTACGAGGTAATAAAATTCGAACTAAGCGGTTCGGAAACCGTCATCGCCTTCTTTCTAAATCCGTTTATCAGCGGGCTCTTAATACTTATTATTATTGGCGGCATCTACTTTGAACTGCAAACACCGGGTGTAGGCTTTCCGCTGTTCGCGGCCATCGTGGCGCTGGTGCTGTACTTAGTACCCTATTACCTGAACGGCCTGGCCGAAAACTGGGAGATTATTGCGTTGTTCCTGGGGTTGGGGCTGATTGCCGTGGAGATTTTTATTTTGCCGGGATTCGGCATCGCAGGTATTGCCGGCATCACCCTTACGGTTGGCTCGCTTATCCTGATTATGGTAAACAACGATGCCTTCGACTTTGAGTTTGTGCCGGCCAATGAAATCCTGTATGCTGTGGCCGCAGCCTTTGGCGGAATACTGGGCGGCATTGTACTGCTGTTCGTGGGCGGGGCACGTCTTTCCAACACGCGAATCTTCAAACGCATTGCGCTGGTGCAAACACAGGAAACTTCGGAAGGCTATGTAGTAAAGCCCGCTGCCGAATCGATGAAAGGAAAACGCGGTACAGCCTATACCGTATTGCGGCCCGCTGGCAAAGTAATAATTGACGGACAGCTTTACGATGCCTACACACGGGGAGAATACCTGGAAAAAGGCGACACCATTGAAGTGCTCGATGATGAGACTACCTCACTGCGGGTAAAGAAAGGTTTATGAGAGCCCTCCTGCTGCTGGTCGTTCTGCTCAGTTGCGATCGGAGTCGCGAAAACCAGGCACCCCACCACCAAACACCATCCTTTCGCGGACCTTCCATACTCATTTTAGGAACTGTTCAGGATGCCGGCTCACCGCACATCGGGTGTAAAAAGAAATGCTGTGCCGACCTGTTTCTAAATCCCGACCCTGCCCGCATGGTGGTATCGCTGGGTATCGTTGACCCGCCCAGCAACCAGCGCTGGATAATCGAAGCCACACCCGACCTGCCCCGCCAACTGAAGTTACTGAATGATTATTCCGGGGTTGAAAATATGACCCCAACGGGAATTTTCCTGACCCACGCGCACATCGGCCATTATGCCGGCCTGATGTACCTGGGCCGGGAAGGATTGAATTCGGAAGACGTACCGGTTTACGCCCTGCCCCGAATGAAAAACTACCTTGAACACAACGGCCCGTGGAGTCAACTGGTGGCGTTGAAGAACATTATGCTGACTGAAATCCGGCCTGAAGAAAAAATTCAACTCACACCCGATGTTTCCATCACACCGTTTCTGGTTCCCCACCGCGATGAATTTTCCGAAACTGCCGGGTATGTAATTGAAGGGCCGGCCAAAAAAGCACTTTTCATTCCTGACATTGACAAATGGGAGAAAT